>NZ_NQYG01000014.1:0-138563 GCF_002878485.1 Pseudomonas sp. AD21 | reverse complement strand
CGTCTGAAAAAGTGACTCGCCGTAAGGGCGAAACCGCCAGCCGCCACACCCGAAACAACGGATATTCACCCACCCCCCAAGAACATGGCCGGCGCAAAGGCCGCCACGACCAAAAACCCAGACAAAAAAAAGCCCCGACCATAAGATCGGGGCTTTCCTGTCACCACTCAGTCAAACATCAATACCGCTTGATGTCCGCCTGACTTTCCAACTGCTTGCGGAACGCCGCAAAGTCCTGCTGCCCCTCACGAGAAGCGAGGAAGCGACGATACTGCGCCTTCTCTTCATCAGTCGGCGCCACCGCTTCGTTTACGCCATTGAGGCGCACGATCATCAGGCTACCGTCCTGCAGCGTTACGCTGCTGAAGGTCGGCTTGTCCTTCGCTGCCGGCTTCGGCATGCGGAACAGCGCCTGCAGCACAGTCGGGTCAACCCCTTCCTGAGCGCGAGTTGCCGCTGCAACAACCTTCCAGCTCTGACCATCAACCGCTTTGTCCAACGCAGTCTTGCCATCGCGCAGGCTGGCGATCAACTGATCAGCCTTGGTCTTGGCAGCAGCGCTGGCGTGCTCTTTGGTCAACTGGGCACGGATTGCCGTGTTAACGGCTTCCAGCGGCAGTTGTTCTGGCTTCAGGTGTTCCTTGGCGCGCAGCACGACCACGGTTTCCGGGTCCAGCTCAATACCGGTGCTGTTGGCGTTTTCTTCCAGCACTTCCTGGCTGAATGCAGCCGCCACCACAGCACGATTGGCCGAAATGCCTTCGCCACCTTCACGGCCGAACGGCTTGGAAGTGTGCACGGTCAGCTTCAGATCCGCCGCTGGCTGAGCCAGGTCAGACGCTTCGAACGCCGAGTCTTCCAGTTGCTTGGTCGCCTCGACGAAACGCTGCTCGACCTGTTGCGTCTTCAGCTCGCGGGTCAGCTTGTCTTTCAGGCTGGCCAGGGTCGGCACCTCAGGCGCTTCAACACCCAGCAGCTTGATCAGGTGGTAACCGAAATCGGTACGCACCGGCGCGGACACCTGGTCCTTGTTCAGCGAGTACAGGGCTTTTTCGAAGGCTGGATCGTAGACGCCAGGACCTGCGAAACCGAGGTCACCGCCATTGTTCGCCGAACCCGGATCCTGCGAGAACTCCTTGGCCAGCGCGTCGAACTTCTCGCCCTTGGCCAGACGCGCCTGGACGTCTTCGATCTTCGCCTTGGCTTGAGCGTCGGTGGTCTTGTCGTTGACTTCGATCAGGATGTGCGCGGCACGACGCTGTTCCGACAGATTGGCGATCTCTTTCTGATACGCCGCCTGCAGGTCTTCGTCCTTGACGGCGACCTGGTCGAAGAACGAAGACTTCTTCAGCTCGACGTAATCGACAACCACCTGTTCAGGGGTCATGAATTCCTTGGCGTGCTCGTCGTAGTAAGCCTTGACCTCATCGTCGGTCAGCTTGACTGCGGCCGGATCGGCCTTGACGTTCAGCGAAGCGAAATCACGGGTCTGTTTTTCCAGACGGGCGAAAGCCAGTACTTCGGCATCGGTGACGAAACCGCTGCCGGCAACACCTGCACGCAGCTGGCCGATCAGCATTTCCTGAGCCAGCATCTGGCGGAATTGCATGCGGGTGTAGCCCAGTTGACGGATCACCTGGTCGAAGCGCTCGGAGCTGAACTTGCCGTCCACCTGGAATTCAGGGGTCTGCAGGATCACCTGATCCAGTGCACCTTCGGAGAAAGCGAATTTCGATTGTTCTGCACCTTGCAGCAGCAGCTTGCGATCGATCAGACCCTTGAGGGCCGATTCGCGGAGCATTTTTTCATCAAGCAAGGAAGCATCGAAGTCCTTGCCCAGCTGTTGCATCAGCTGACGGCGTTGCATGTCAACGGCCTGGCTCAGCTCGTTCTGGCTGATTTCTTCACCATTGACCTTGGCCGCATCGTTGGTGTGCGTCGTGGCCTTGAAAATGGCATCGAAACCGGTCAGAGCCATCAGTGCAACGATGACCCCGATAATGGTCTTGGCAATCCAGCCTTGTGAATTGTCCCTGATATTCTGCAGCATGCGTCCCCCAGAAACGGTTGAACTTCAAAAATTTGGCAACCGTGGAGCGTGGGTAGAATCCGGATAGAAGAAAGGCGCATCCGAGGATGCGCCTTCTCGTAACTGGCGGAGCGGACAGGGCTCGAACCCTCGATCCCGGCGTTACAAGCCACTGCTTCAGCGACCTGCTCTACCGCTCCGCTGCCAAGTCAGGCATGACCCCGACCCGGATGGGTAAAAACCTGAAACAAACTAACTTAGTTAACCGCTTCTTTCAGTGCTTTACCGGCTTTGAAACCTGGCTTTTTAGCAGCAGCGATTTGCAGCGTCTTGCCGGTCTGTGGGTTACGACCAACGCGAGCTGGACGATCAGTCACGGAGAAAGTGCCGAAACCAACCAGAACAACGGAGTCGCCAGCCTTGAGAGCGCCAGTGACGGATTCGATTACAGCGTCCAGCGCACGGCCAGCAGCAGCTTTCGGGATATCAGCGGATGCAGCGATAGCATCAATCAGTTCCGACTTGTTCACTCTAAGTCCCCTTATATCTATTTTGAGATGATTCTAAGTTTTTTGGTGAAAGCAAAAACGAGTGCTGAATGGCCTACAGACACTTAAGAGCCGCTTTATAACAAGGGCTCTAAAAAGCTGTCAAGGAAGCCACCCAGGCAAAAACGTATTAATGCGTGCTAATTCTTTCCTTTGAATCAGACTCACGTTTTTCGTCCTTGGAAACTATCTCCGGAGCCACATCCGGCAAGGGCTCCGGCGCGTATTGCAGCGCAATTTGCAGGACCTCGTCAATCCATTTAACCGGTTTAATCTGCAGATCCTGCTTGATATTGTCAGGAATCTCCTTCAGATCGCGCACGTTCTCTTCCGGAATAATCACAATCTTGATTCCGCCGCGGTGGGCCGCGAGCAGTTTTTCCTTCAGACCACCAATCGCCAGCACCTGACCCCGCAGGGTGATCTCACCAGTCATGGCGACATCGGCGCGCACCGGGATCCCGGTCAATGCCGAAACCAATGCCGTGCACATGCCTACACCAGCACTAGGGCCGTCTTTGGGCGTTGCCCCTTCCGGCATGTGGATGTGCGTGTCGCGCTTCTCGTGGAAGTCCAGGGGAATACCCAGGCTCTTCGCGCGGCTGCGCACCACGGTCAGGGCGGCAGTGATCGATTCGACCATTACATCACCCAGCGAACCGGTCTTGATCAACTGGCCTTTACCCGGCACCACAGCAGCTTCGATAGTCAGCAATTCACCGCCAACCTGCGTCCAGGCCAGGCCAGTCACCTGCCCAATCTGATCCTGTTGCTCGGCCAGGCCGTAGCGGAACTTGCGCACACCGAGGAAGTGTTCCAGCAAATCAGCTGTCACTTTCACCGAGAAGCGTTTTTCCAGCGCGTGCTCTTTCACAGCTTTGCGGCAGACCTTGGCGATCTGACGTTCGAGGCCACGCACACCGGCTTCACGGGTGTAGTAACGGATGATGTCGCGGATCGCTTCCGCGTCGAATTCCAGTTCGCCCTTCTTCAGACCATTAGCTGCGATCTGTTTTGGCGAGAGGTATTTGACGGCAATGTTGATCTTTTCGTCTTCGGTGTAGCCTGGCAGGCGAATGACTTCCATCCGGTCCAGCAGTGCCGGCGGGATGTTCATCGAGTTCGAGGTGCACAGAAACATCACATCGGACAGGTCGTAATCGACTTCCAGATAGTGATCGTTGAAGTTGTGGTTCTGCTCCGGATCGAGCACTTCCAGCAACGCCGACGCCGGGTCGCCACGCATGTCGCTGCCCATTTTGTCGATTTCATCAAGCAGGAACAGTGGGTTGCGTACGCCCACTTTTGTCATCTTTTGAATCAATCTTCCCGGCATCGAACCGATGTAGGTTCGGCGGTGACCACGAATTTCCGCCTCGTCACGCACACCACCGAGGGCCATACGCACGAATTTACGGTTGGTGGCATGGGCGATCGACTCCGCCAGCGAGGTTTTACCCACGCCAGGAGGACCGACCAGGCACAACACCGGCCCACGGATCTTCTTCACGCGCTTCTGCACGGCGAGGTACTCAAGGATGCGCTCCTTGACCTCTTCGAGGCCGTAGTGATCGGCATCGAGAATATCCTCAGCACGCGCCAGGTCGAGGCGTACCTTGCTTTGTGCCTTCCACGGCACCTGCACCAGCCAGTCGATGTAGGAGCGCACCACGGTGGCTTCAGCGGACATCGGCGACATTTGCTTGAGCTTGTTCAGCTCGGCGGTGGCCTTGGCCAGAGCATCTTTCGGCAAGCCGGCAGCATCGATGCGCTTTTTCAGCTCTTCGATTTCATTGTGACCTTCATCACCGTCGCCCAGCTCCTTCTGAATGGCCTTCATCTGCTCATTCAGGTAGTACTCGCGCTGGCTGCGCTCCATTTGCTTTTTGACGCGGCCGCGAATGCGTTTTTCAACTTGCAGCAGATCGATCTCGGCATCCAGCAAGGCGAGCACATGCTCGACCCGGGCCGACAGATCGATGATTTCGAGGATTTCCTGCTTCTGTTCGATTTTCAGCGCCATGTGCGCGGCCATGGTGTCGACCAGGCGCCCAGGCTCATCGATGCTGTTGAGCGACGACAGGACTTCAGCCGGGACTTTCTTGCCCAACTGTACATATTGTTCGAACTGCGATAGCAGGCTGCGCACGAAAACTTCCGACTCGCGCTCGGCGGCGTCGACTTCGTCGATCAGCGAGACCTCGGCGCGGCAATGCCCGTCGACTTCGCTGAAGCGCTCTACAGCGCCCCGCTGCTCACCTTCGACCAGAACCTTGACGGTGCCATCCGGCAGCTTCAACAGCTGCAGCACAGTGGCGATGGTACCTACGCGATAGAGAGCGTCTTCACCGGGATCATCATCAGCCGGGTTTCTCTGGGCCAGCAGCAGGATCTGCTTGTCACCCGTCATCGCAGCCTCGAGGGCTTCGATGGATTTCTCGCGCCCCACGAACAGCGGGATAACCATGTGCGGATAAACCACGACATCACGCAATGGCAGGAGAGGCAATTCGATGGTTGTCTTCATGATTTCGCCTCTACGGCGGCCATATGGCCGTAATCAGATGGAATTAAGCTTGAAACCAAGATGGGGGCTGCCTTGAAAAAAAACAAGCGCAAAGCGGATGTAAAAAACGACATAAAAAAAAAGAGGCCCGAAGGCCCCTTCTTTGTTTCGACAGAGTGGACGCTTACGCGTCCGGCGCTGCCTTGGCCGTCGGCTCACTGTTTTCGTAGATATACAGTGGCTTGGACTTGCCTTCGATCACGCTTTCATCGATGACGACTTTGCTCACCTCGGACTGCGAGGGGATTTCGTACATCGTGTCGAGCAACACACCTTCGAGAATCGAACGCAGACCACGGGCACCGGTTTTACGCTCCAGGGCACGCTTGGCGACCGATTTCAGTGCGTCGGTCCGGAACTCCAGATCCACGCCTTCCATCTCGAACAGCTTGGCATACTGCTTGGTCAGAGCATTTTTCGGCTCGGTGAGGATCTGCATCAGCGCAGCCTCATCAAGCTCGTCCAGCGTCGCGAGGACCGGCAGACGACCGACGAATTCCGGGATCAGACCGAACTTGACCAGATCGTCAGGCTCGACTTCACGCAGGGATTCACCGACTTTCTTGCCCTCTTCCTTGCTGCGCACTTCTGCGTTGAAACCGATGCCGCCCTTGGTGGAACGGTTTTGAATAACCTTTTCCAGACCGGAGAACGCACCACCGCAGATGAACAGGATGTTACGGGTGTCGACCTGCAGGAATTCCTGCTGCGGATGCTTGCGGCCACCTTGCGGTGGAACGGAAGCGACCGTGCCTTCGATCAACTTGAGCAAGGCCTGCTGCACGCCTTCACCGGAAACATCGCGGGTGATCGACGGGTTGTCGGACTTGCGGGAAATCTTGTCGATTTCGTCGATATAGACAATGCCCATCTGGGCTTTTTCCACGTCGTAATCGCACTTTTGCAGCAATTTCTGAATGATGTTCTCGACATCCTCACCTACGTAACCGGCCTCGGTGAGGGTGGTTGCGTCGGCGATGGTGAACGGAACGTTCAGCAGGCGGGCCAGTGTTTCGGCCAGCAGGGTCTTACCCGAGCCTGTCGGGCCGATCAGCAGGATGTTGCTCTTGCCGAGTTCGACGTCGTCAGCCTTTTTGTCACGCTGGTTCAGACGCTTGTAGTGGTTGTACACCGCTACGGCCAGAACCTTTTTCGCACGTTCCTGACCGATTACATACTGGTCAAGGATGCCGCTGATTTCTTTAGGCGAAGGCAATTTATGCGCGCTGCTTTCGGCCTGTGCTTCCTGCACCTCCTCGCGGATGATGTCATTGCACAGGTCGACGCACTCGTCGCAGATAAAGACCGAGGGGCCGGCAATCAATTTGCGCACTTCATGCTGGCTTTTGCCACAGAAGGAGCAATAGAGCAGCTTGCCGTTGTCCTCGCCGTTGCGGGTGTCAGTCATTCGTTCGATCCAAATCCGATAGGCTTGCAACACAAGATGAAGGCTATTGCGGGCTTTTTCAAGCCCGCTGGTGGTCGGA
The DNA here is from genome assembly GCF_002878485.1 of Pseudomonas sp. AD21. Taxonomy (NCBI): domain Bacteria; kingdom Pseudomonadati; phylum Pseudomonadota; class Gammaproteobacteria; order Pseudomonadales; family Pseudomonadaceae; genus Pseudomonas; species Pseudomonas sp. AD21. The sequence goes on along the minus strand of NZ_NQYG01000014.1, from coordinate 131,933 downwards.
CCTGCCGACCAACCTTATTTTGAGCTGCTTATTTTACGCGGGACGCTGGCTGATGACTTCGTCGATCAGGCCGTATTCCTTCGCAGCTTCTGCACTCATGAAGTTGTCGCGGTTGGTGTCACGCTCGATTTCTTCAAGCGTACGACCGCTGTGCTTGGCCATCAGCGTGTTGAGACGCTCGCGAATGAAGAGGATTTCCTTGGCATGGATTTCAATGTCCGACGCCTGGCCCTGGAAACCGCCCAGTGGCTGGTGAATCATCACGCGCGAGTTCGGCAGGCAGAAACGCTTGCCGGGAGCACCGGCCGTCAGCAGGAATGCACCCATGCTGCACGCCTGACCAATGCAGGTTGTCGATACGTTTGGCTTGATGAACTGCATGGTGTCGTAGATCGACATACCCGCTGTCACCGAACCGCCCGGGGAGTTGATGTAAAGATGGATGTCCTTGTCCGGGTTTTCCGCTTCAAGGAACAGCAATTGCGCACAGATCAGGTTGGCCATGTAGTCCTCTACAGGACCCACCAGAAAAATTACGCGCTCCTTCAGAAGGCGCGAGTAGATGTCATAGGCGCGCTCGCCACGAGCAGATTGCTCGACAACCATCGGGACCAGGCCGCCTGCGGCCTGGATATCAGAGTTCTGCTGAATATACGAATTACGGAACATGCTCTGCAGTCACTCCCAAATAGTTATGTCTTGAATACGCATAAGCCAGCTCGAAGGCTGGCTTATGTGTGTACTTCTTAACGCAAAAACAATCAGTCGGCTTTTGGAGCTTCTACCGGCTTGACCGCTTCTTCGTAAGAGACCGATTTGTCGGTCACGCTAGCTTTCTGCAGAACAGTATCCACAACTTGTTCTTCCAGCACAACCGAACGAACTTCGTTCAGTTGCTGCTCGTTCTTGTAGTACCAGGACACGACCTGCTCAGGCTCTTGGTAAGCCGAAGCCATTTCCTGAATCATTTCACGAACGCGGGCGTCGTCAGGCTTCAGGTCGAATTGCTTGACCACTTCAGCCACGATCAGACCCAGCACTACACGGCGCTTGGCTTGTTCTTCGAACAGCTCGGCCGGCAGCTGGTCAGGCTTGATGTTGCCACCGAACTGCTGAACAGCCTGCACGCGCAGACGGTCAACTTCGTTGGACAGCAGAGCCTTTGGCACTTCGATCGGGTTGGTGGCCAGCAGACCGTCCATTACCTGATTCTTGACCTTGGACTTGATGGCCTGACGCAGTTCACGCTCCATGTTCTTGCGAACTTCGGTGCGGAAGCCTTCCAGACCGGTTTCCTTGATGCCGAATTGAGCGAAGAACTCTTCGTTCAGCTCAGGCAGTTTTGGCTCGGAAACGGTGTTTACAGTCACGGTGAACTCGGCGGTTTTGCCAGCCAGGTCCAGGTTCTGATAGTCCTCTGGGAAGGTCAGGTTCAGAACGCGCTCTTCGCCCGCTTTAGCGCCAACCAGGCCTTCTTCGAAGCCCGGAATCATGCGACCGGAACCCAGCACCAGCTGAGTACCCTTGGCGGAGCCGCCAGCGAATGCTTCGCCGTCAACCTTGCCAACGAAATCGATGTTCAACTGGTCTTCGTTCTGAGCAGCGCGATCGGCCACTTCGAAACGGGTGTTCTGCTTGCGCAGGACGTCCAGCATTTTGTCCAGATCAGCGTCAGCCACGTCAGCGCTCAGGCGCTCGACAGTAATGCCGTCGAAACCAGCAACAGTGAACTCAGGGAACACTTCGAATACGGCTACGTATTCCAGGTCCTTGCCTGCTTCCAGCGACTTAGGCTCGATCGAAGGCGAACCGGCAGGGTTCAGCTTCTGCTCAACCACAGCTTCGTAGAAGGAGGACTGGATGACATCACCAACAGCTTCCTGACGAGCGTCAGCACCGAAACGGCGCTTGATTTCGCTCATTGGCACTTTGCCTGGACGGAAGCCAGCAATCTTGGCCTTTTGGGCAGTCTGCTGCAGACGCTTGTTGACCTGGCTCTCAATGCGCTCAGCCGGCACGGTGACGCTCATGCGGCGCTCAAGAGCAGTAGTATTTTCAACAGAAACTTGCATGGATATTCCTCGTTGCACAGACGTTAGCCGGCCGTTTCCGACCCCAGAATCAAGGGCATGCATTCTAGTGGGTCAAACTCAAGAAGTCACCCTACTGAAAACGGGTAAAAAAACAGCAGGCCATTTATAGGTGTGAATGCAGCAATGCACTCCACCCCGAAGACGAATAAGGACCATCACGCCAGGGCTCTGCTTCAACCGCTTCTATATATAGAAGCAACTGCGAGCCATCTCCCTGACAGCCGATCCCGTGAACATGGCCGGCGGTCGGCACGACAGTCTCAGCTCACGAGCACGACGAAACGCCCCGCCCTTGCGACCCGAAACCTGCGCGACCAAACCACAAGCCGTAAAACAAAAAAGGCGCCAGACTGTTAAATCTGGCGCCTTTCGAAATATGGGGTGGACGATGGGGATCGAACCCACGACAACGGGAGTCACAATCCCGTGCTCTACCAACTGAGCTACGCCCACCATATTGCAGTGCAAGCAAGCCTTTCGACTTTTTTGCTGAACCTCACCAGGCCTGCGGCATGAATGAAGCTTTAATTGGTGCGGATGAAGAGACTCGAACTCTTACGCCTCGCGGCGCTGGAACCTAAATCCAGTGTGTCTACCAATTCCACCACATCCGCAGATGAAGCTTTTAAAGCAAAGGCGCCAGACTGTTACATCTGGCGCCTTTCGAAATATGGGGTGGACGATGGGGATCGAACCCACGACAACGGGAGTCACAATCCCGTGCTCTACCAACTGAGCTACGCCCACCATATCGCGTTACTTGTGCCAAAGCTGCCTAATGGCGCACCCGGCAGGACTCGAACCTGCGACCATCCGCTTAGAAGGCGGATGCTCTATCCAGCTGAGCTACGGGCGCCTTATTAATCTGTACCCTTGAAGGACTACAAACTAAATGCTTTCCAGTCTTGCAGAACCGTAATTCCGCTCGACCTTCCTAACCAGTGCTAGGCTGTGCCCGACAAGTGCGACGAATAGTATAGAGCGCTCCCAAGGTCGTCAAATCCTTTTTGAAAAAAATTCATTTAATTAAAGGAGTTAGGGGAATTTGCTGACCAAGCGCCTTTGCCCTCACCGCTCGACATGCGAGAATGCGTTCTCTTTTTTTCCCCTCTCGATGGTTAATCACGCGCAATGACTGCACAACTAATCGACGGCAAATCGATCGCCGCCAGCCTGCGCCAGCAGATCGCCAAACGAGTTGCCGAGCGTCGCCAGCAAGGCCTGCGCACTCCCGGCCTCGCGGTGATCCTGGTCGGCAGTGATCCTGCCTCTCAGGTTTATGTCTCGCACAAGCGTAAAGACTGTGAAGAGGTCGGCTTCCTCTCTCAAGCCTACGACCTGCCTTGCGAAACCACTCAAGAAGCGCTGACCGATCTGATCGATCGCCTCAACGACGACCCGGCCATCGACGGCGTGCTGCTGCAACTGCCGCTGCCCGAGCACCTGGACGCTTCCAAACTGCTGGAACGCATCCGCCCGGACAAAGACGTCGACGGCTTCCATCCTTATAACGTCGGTCGCCTGGCCCAGCGCATCCCGCTGCTTCGCCCATGCACCCCGAAAGGCATCATGACCTTGCTGGAAAGCACGGGTGTGGACCTTTATGGTCTGGACGCGGTGGTGGTTGGCGCATCCAACATCGTCGGGCGTCCGATGGCGATGGAGCTGCTGCTGGCCGGTTGCACCGTGACCGTCACGCATCGTTTCACCAAGGATCTGGCCGGCCACGTCGGTCGTGCAGATCTGGTGGTCGTAGCTGCCGGCAAACCAGGCCTGGTCAAGGGCGAGTGGATCAAGGAAGGCGCGATCGTGATCGACGTCGGCATCAACCGTCAGGACGACGGCAAACTGGTCGGTGACGTGGTGTACGAAACCGCCCTGCCCCGTGCCGGCTGGATCACTCCGGTTCCGGGTGGCGTCGGTCCGATGACCCGTGCCTGCCTGCTGGAAAACACCCTCTACGCGGCAGAAACCCTGCACGCCTGAGGCGTTTTTCCCCGGTAAAAGAACCCCGCCCTGTGCGGGGTTTTTTGTATCCGAGAAAAAACACTAACCGTTCGCCGGAAACCCCTCTTTTTACAGGCGTTTTCACGAGATTTTCAGGTCATTCAAACAACCATCGACAGAACTTCAGCCATACTCCTAGAATGCGACGTTTTTAAGAAACAACCCGTTACAAACTAACGGAATATCCAACCTTTATGAGTTCGCCCGCGTGAAAATTCGTCTTTCGATCCTGAGCCTGGTTTTTGCTGTTTCAGGCACATTCGTCACGCCAACTGTCAACGCCGCTGAAACCACCGCTGCGCCACGTGATGCTTCGCAACTGAAAATCGCCTCCGGCAGCGCCCTGCTTATGGATTTGCAGACCAATAAAGTCATCTATTCGAGCAACCCCGACGTGATCGTGCCGATCGCCTCGGTGAGCAAGCTGATGACTGGACTGGTCGTGGTTGAAGCGCACCAGAACATGGACGAATGGATCGACGTCGACATCAGTCACACGCCAGAAATGAAAGGTGTGTTTTCCCGGGTCAAGCTTCGCAGCGAACTACCGCGCCGAGAGATGCTGCTGATCGCCCTGATGTCCTCGGAAAACCGCGCTGCCGCCAGCCTGGCCCATCACTATCCGGGCGGCTACGCAGCCTTTATCGCAGCGATGAACGCCAAGGCCAAGGCGCTGGGCATGACCAACACGCACTACGTTGAGCCAACGGGCCTGTCCGAGCGTAACGTCTCCACCGCCCGCGACCTGAGCAAGTTGTTGGTGGCCGCGAGCAAGCACCCCATCCTCAGTGAGCTGACCACCACCAAGGAAAAAACCGTGTCGTTCCGTAAACCCAACTACACACTGGGTTTCCGCAATACCGATCACCTGGTGAACAAGGCCGACTGGGACATCAAGATCACCAAAACCGGCTTTACCAATCCGGCCGGGCATTGCCTGGTATTGGTCACAAAGATGGGCAACCGCCCAGTCGCCCTGGTGATTCTCGACGCGTTCGGCAAGTACACCCATTTCGCTGATGCGAGTCGCATCCGCAGTTGGATGGAAACCGGCCGGAGCGCCAGCGTCCCGGCGGTCGCGCAACAATACAAGGCCGAGAAAAACCTGAAGAGTCGCCAGAGCGGCGTGGTCGAAGCGTCCAAGTAATTCGCGCAGCAATAAAAAGCCCCGATATTTCGGGGCTTTTTATTGCCTGTGAATCAGTCATTGGGCAGCGGCATCTGCTCATCATCGGGAATGCCATCACCGGCACTCGGGTCACGATGATGCTCAGGCGTCACCACATAGGGTCGGGCGAGCGGATCACGCAGCGGGCTGTCCGGATCCAGCACCGGATCCACCTCTTCTTCGGGCGTGGTCGGCACAGTGTCCGGATGTTTATCGTCGAAGCTGGAATCGGTACTCATACGCACCTCACTTCAAGGTTTCAGATCGGCCAACGGGTCATAAGGCTTGGCCGGGCGCTTGCTGTCTTCACCGGGCTGTACGTCTTTCGGTGCCTTGGCGGGGCCTACCGGGTCAACCTGGCGGTCATCGAGGTCCGGCGAATCCGGATCGAAGTCCAGCTCATGACCCGAGGAATGCTCGCTCGAGTGCGGGCCTTGGGGGGATGGGGAATCTGCCATGCTCGCCTCCTGATTCAACCGCAAAGAAGGTTGTTTCCTTTAAGAGGCTTGCCGGGCCCAGTGGTGCCCGGCAAATGACGAACGGAACTCAGTGCGCCGCGAGGGCCTTCTTCGCTTGCGCCGCTTCACGCTCCTGACCGGCCTGTGCCAATTCGTCAGCAGCCTTGAGCCAGCGCTGGCGATCAACCTCGGCGGGAATCTGCGACGGTTTCTGGATCAACACGGCCCAGCCACCTGATTTTTCGAATGCCGATTCAAAGGCGCTGAAACTCATCAACTCACGATGGTTCATGCCAGCGCGCAACAGCACTTTCTGCTTGCGCCGGTCGTAACCGGAAAGAATCGCGTAACGTGGTTCAGCCCAAAACGCCGAGCCTTCGCTGAAACGCACCATCACCGGATAACCGGCCGCGACCTGGGTCAGCAAGGCCGGCAAGTTGCTGTCCAGCGGATAGACCACCATGCCGTATTCGCGGGCAAGGTTCTGCAGGTTCTGCTGCAACTGATCCTGTGCACCTGGCAGATGCAACGGTTTTTCGAGCAGGCCCGGCGTGATCATGACGCCCTGCTGCGACAACAGGCTGGCCAGCACTTGCGGGCCACTCTGGTTGGCTTCACCCCGATAGAAGGTGCCGCTGAGTTCGACCCGCTCCGGCAGGCGCTTGACCTGCGGCGCCACACTGCCCGCACACCCCGCCAACACGGCCGCGCAACCGGCCACCAGCAATGCCCCTCGCAATCGAGTCAATACCTGCACCATCGTCACTCTCTGATCAGACGCCGGTCATCGTGTTCCGGCAACGCCTGCGATCATAGGACGGCGCACGCCTGCGGTATAGCCTTAAACCACAGACCCATCGATTACATAGAGCGAACTGATTGGTCATCACCGACCTTTGGTCAATAGTCTGAAACACCTCATTGACTAGACTGTCACTGAAACAGAGCGAATTGAAAAAGTGTGCGCCCGACGCAGGGCAAAGAGGAGGCACTGATGAGCCTGACCATGACCATCGTGATGTTGATAGCCGGCTGGCTGGCCGTTGCCGCCGCCATGCTGTGGGGCGTGCTGCGCATTGCCCGGCGCCACCATCACCCGCTGCCGCCTGCCGCGGTCGAGAAACCGCAAAAACACAGCGCAGGCCACGCGACCGCGCACTGAAACCGCAAATGCTCCAGCCACAAAAAAGCCCCTGAACGCCAAGCGTTCAAGGGGCTTTTGGCTTTACGGTGCTTACGCGTGCTCAGTCAGCTTCTTCTGCTTCGCCCGGCGCGACATCATGTTCAGCACTTCAATCGCTGCCGAGAAAGCCATGGCCGCGTACACATAACCTTTCGGTACGTGGGCGCCGAAGCCTTCGGCGATCAGCGTCATGCCGATCATGATCAGGAAGCCCAGGGCCAGCATCACCACCGTCGGGTTGTCGTTGATGAACCTGGCCAGAGGCTCGGCCGCAAACAGCATCACCATTACCGATACCACCACCGCGATCACCATGATCGGCAAGTGCTCAGTCATGCCCACTGCGGTAATGATGCTGTCGATGGAGAACACCATGTCCAGCATCAGGATCTGACCGATGGCGGCAGCAAAGCCCAGCGTCACAGTCGATGTTGCGCTTTTCGGGTCTTCCGGCGCCGGGTCCATGCTGTGATGGATCTCGGTCGTGGCTTTCCACACCAGGAACAGACCACCGGCAATCAGGATCATGTCCTTCCAGGAGAACGCCTGGCCCATGATTTCGAGCACAGGTTCGGTCAACTGCACGATGAAGGCGATGGTGCTCAACAGGGCCAGACGCAGGATCAGCGCCATGCCGATACCGATGCGACGGGCTTTCTGCCGGTGCTGCACAGGCAGTTTGTTGGTCAGGATCGAAATAAAGATCAGGTTATCGATGCCGAGCACGATCTCCATCACCACCAGTGTGGCCAAAGCAACCCAGGCGGCGGGGCTGGCGGCGAGTTCTAACAGATATTCCATGGGTCAGTCCTGACTCTTTGTAAGACGGTTTAGATGGTCTTGGAGGAAGATTCGGATATTTCCTCGTCTTTTTCCGGTGCTGCTTTTTTCTCGATCAGGCCGCCGGTGGCGTCACTGAGCGCTTGCTCAGCGGCTTTGTGCGTATCGTCGATCGCCTGCTTGGCGCTTTCCGCCGCCTTGCCCATCAACTGCTGAGCGCTTTTCTCGGCCTGGTCGCAACCGGCCATAAGCAGTAAAGACGTAAACATCAGTGCTGGAATTGTGTATTTCATGAGGTTTCCTTCGAATGAACAGACCGGGTCACAGACCACACGTCGATGGCTGGGCATTCTAGGGAGACAAACACTTCAGGAAAATTCGTATTTTTAGCGGCTATACTTCGATTTTTACGAATCCAGAATTCTCCCCGCAGAGGCCATTGCACGATGCTCAATTACCGACAACTGCATTACTTCTGGGTGGTCGCCAAGACCGGCAGCATCGTGCGCGCCTGCGAACAGCTGAACCTGACGCCGCAGACCATCAGCGGGCAAATTTCGCTGCTCGAACAAACCTATGGCATCGAATTGTTTCAACGGGTCGGCCGCCAACTGGAACTGACCGAAGCCGGGCGCCAGGCCCTGCCCTACGCCGAGCAGATGTTCCAGTTAGGCGGTGAGCTGGAGTTGATGCTGCGTGCCCAGCCCAACGAACAGCAGATCCTGTTCCGCGTCGGCGTGGCGGATGTGGTGCCCAAATCCATCGTCTATCGCCTGATCGCGCCGACCATGGAGCTCAACGAGCCGCTGCGCATCACCTGCCGCGAAGACAAACTCGAACGTTTGCTGGCGGACCTGGCGATCCAGCGTCTGGACCTGGTGATCTCCGACAGCCCCATGCCCTCGCACCTCGACATCAAGGGCTACAGCCAGAAGCTTGGGGAATGCGGGATCAGTTTCTTCGCCACCGCGCAGTTGGCGGCGCAATACGGGCAGGACTTCCCGCGCAGTCTCAATGGCGCACCGTTGTTGATTCCCGGCGCCGAAACCGTAGTGCGCAGCCGTTTGCAGCGCTGGTTCGCCGAGCAGCAGATTCAGCCGCAAATCGTTGGGGAATTCGATGACAGCGCCCTGATGCAGGCCTTCGGCCAATCGGGCAGCGGAATTTTCATCGGCCCGAGCGTGATTGCCGATGAGGTCAAACGCCAGTACGGCGTCGAGGTGATTGGCCAGACCGACGCGGTGACCGAGTCGTTCTATGCCATTTCGGTGGAGCGCAAGGTCAAGCACCCCGGCATCGTTGCGATTACCGAAGGTGCCCGACGCGAACTGTTTACTGCGTTATGACGCTTCGGCGCACATTTCGCGCGGCTTGAGCGTCATCAACACCATGGCGAGGAACACCGACAACAGGATGAAGCCGGCGGCGGCAAAGCCCAGGAAGCCCAGACCTGCACTGTCGATGACCCGGCCACCGACGATGGCGCCCAGGCCGATCCCCAGATTGGCCCCGGCGATATTCAAGGAGGCGGCAAAGGCTGGTGCTTCTGGCGCCGCTTTCATCAGGCGCACATGGCTGACCAGAAACAACGCGGCCTGGGTCACGCCCCAGATCCCCATCGCCACCGCCAACCCCAGCGGCGAATGAATGTTCGGCACCAGCGACACCATGCCGGCAATCATGAACGCACAGAACAGCACTGACGCGCCCAGCGGATGCCGGTCCACCGCACGACCGCCCAGCGAGTTGCCGATCAGCCCCACCGCACCGAAGGCCATCAGGCACCAACCAACCACAGTGCCGTTGAACCCGGCAAGGCGCTCAAGAATGTCGGCCAGATACGTGTAAGCGGTAAACATGCCGCTGAACACCAGAATCGACAGCACGATATGACCGATCATCAACGGGCTGCGCAGAATCTTGAACTGCGAGGCGAAGCTGACCTGATGCTGGTGCAGGCTGGTTTTCGGCAAGTAAACAAACAGCAGCAAGGCCTTGGCAAAGGCGATCACCGCCAGACTGCCAAAAGCACTGCGCCAACCGAACGCATCGGAAATCAGCGTGCCCACCGGAATGCCAAACACCGTGGCGCAGACGATGCCGAAGCCGATCTTGGCAATCGCGCGGCCGGCGTAGTCCGGGCCGACGATGTCCACCGCCGTTTCACTGGCCAGCGCCCAGAACACCGGCAGGCCGAGCGCAGGGATCAACCGGGCAATGGCCATCACCCAGATGTTCGGCGCCAGCGCCGCCACGGTGTTGGCCAGGCCGAACATGATCAGGATGGTGATGAACAGCTTGCGCCGCTCGAAGCGGGCGAAATACGCGGTCAAAAATGGACCGAACATCGCCACTGTGAAAGCGAATAGAGTCACCAGCAGACCGGCTTGCGGAATGGTCACCGCCAGGTCGCGGGCAATCGCCGGCAGCAGTCCGACAATGACGAACTCCGTGGTCAGCACCGTGAATCCGGCAGCGGACAACAGAAGGATGGGCAACAGCATGGGCAACTCCAGCAAAACGACGACACCAGCGATGACCGAAAGGCCCGCTGGCAACTATTAAAATGATGATGGCGAATCTTAACAGAGTGTTTCAGCGCTGACTTGCACAAACCTGCCGACTTGCCGATCAATCGGGTGGCAGATCGTCACAGGCCTGAAGGATAACGCCTACCCTGTGATAAAGTCCGCGCCCCGAAAAACGTACACCCTGATCAACGACCGGTTTAATGGCGTTGATGTCGCGTCAGCCCTTTCGGTTCGTGCCAGTGGCCTGCCCCCGATGTTGTCGCTGGTTTCACGTAACTTGCACCCTATAAAAAACCAGAGATGCCGTTATGACCGCTTCATCCCCTTCTCTATTGCAACGCCTGAAAAACCTAAGCCTGGTCACGCAGATCCTGATCGGCCTGATTGCCGGCATAGCCCTGGCGCTGTTCGCCCCGGAAGTGGCGAAAGGCTCGGCGTTCATCGGTAAAGTGTTTGTCTCGGCGCTGAAAGCCGTGGCACCGATTCTGGTGTTCGTGCTGGTGATGGCCTCGATTGCCAACCACAAACACGGTCAGGAAACGCACATTCGACCGATCCTGTTCCTGTACCTGCTCGGCACCTTCGCGGCAGCCGTGGTCGCGGTTGTCGCCAGCATGGCCTTCCCCTCTCATCTGGTACTGTCCACCGACAACGTGGCAGTCACCGCGCCGGGCGGCATCGCCGAGGTGCTGCAAAGCCTGCTGCTGAGCGTGGTCGATAATCCGGTCAGCGCGCTGATGAACGCCAACTTCATCGGCATTCTGGCCTGGGCGATCGGCATGGGCGTCGCCATTCGCCACGCCGGTGACACCACCCGCGAAGTGGTCGGTGACCTGTCCAACGGCGTGACGCTGATCGTACGTGTGGTGATTCGTTTCGCCCCGCTGGGCATCTTCGGTCTGGTGGCCTCGACCCTCGCGACTTCGGGCTTCGGCGCGCTGATCGGTTATGCGCACCTGCTAGCGGTATTGCTGGGCTGCATGCTGTTCGTGGCGCTGGTGATGAACCCGCTGATCGTGTTCTGGAAACTGCGTCGCAATCCGTACCCGCTGACCCTCAAGTGCCTGCGCGAGAGCGGCATCACCGCATTCTTTACCCGCAGCTCGGCGGCGAACATTCCGGTCAACCTGGAACTGAGCAAGCGCCTGGGCCTGCACGAAGACACCTATTCGGTCTCGATCCCGCTCGGCGCGACCATCAACATGGCCGGCGCGGCAATCACCATCACCGTGCTGACCCTGGCCGCGGTGCACACGCTGGGCATTGCGGTGGACATTCCGACCGCGATCCTGCTCAGCCTCGTGGCCGCGATCTGCGCCTGTGGCGCCTCGGGCGTGGCCGGCGGTTCGCTGCTGCTGATCCCGCTGGCGTGCAGCCTGTTCGGCATCCCGAGCGAAATCGCCATGCAGGTGGTGGCGGTCGGCTTCATCATCGGCGTGTTGCAGGACTCGGCGGAAACCGCGCTGAACTCCTCCACTGACGTGCTGTTCACTGCAGCGGCATGCCTGGGTGAAGAGGCAAAAGCCCAACGCACCGCATAACCCCTGCCGGAATGAGCTTGCTCGCGATGGCGTCTGATCTGCAAACGTACCTTTGAATGACACACCGCTGTCGCGAGCAGGCTCACTCCTACAGAAAAGCAATAAAAAGCCCGCCAAGGCGCAAACCTTGGCGGGCTTTTTTGTTGCCGGGTGTTTTAGTACGCGCCCATGAAATCGCGTTTACCCACTTCAACACCGTTGTGACGCAGCAGCGCGTAGGTGGTGGTGACGTGGAAGAAGAACTGCGGCAGACCGTAGCTCAGCAGGTAAGCCTGGCCGCTGAAGCGCTTCTCTTTCGGGGTGCCCGGACGGGTAACGATCTCGATGCCTTCCTTGCCGTTGATCTGCTCAGGCTTGATCTCGCCGATGTAGGCCAGGACCTTGGCGATCAACGCTTGCAGCTCGGCGAAGGTGGTTTCGGTATCGTCATATTTCGGGATTTCGACTTCGGCCAGACGCGAGGAAACGCCCTTGGCGAAATCGACCGCGATCTGTACCTGACGCACCAGCGGGAACATGTCCGGGTACAGGCGCGCTTGCAGGAAGGCGTTCGGGTCGATGTTTTTCTCGGTGGCGTGGGCTTCAGCCTTTTTCAGGACATCGCTCAGGGCGTTGAGCATTTGTTGAAAAACCGGGACGGATGCGGCGTACAGGGAAATGGTCATGGCAGTCTCGTGTGGTGGCTGGGTGGAACGTGGAGGCGATTATAACCATGCTTGATGACCACACGGCTTGCCTTTTGTTAGCCAAGGATTAGGCTAGGCGCCTTCGACTGCAGAGGGAACGCGCGATGACCACCGAACTTGAAACCATCACCGACGAACCACGGCTCAACGCCACGGAAATCCGCATTCTGGGTTCGCTGATCGAAAAACAGGCCACCAGCCCGGAAACCTACCCGCTGACTCTCAACGCACTGGTGCTGGCCTGCAATCAGAAACCCAGCCGCGAGCCGGTGATGAACCTGACTCAAGGCCAGGTCGGCCAGAGCCTGCGGGCGCTGGAGAGCCACGGTTACACCAAGCTTGTCATGGGCAGTCGCGCTGATCGCTGGGAGCACAAGATCGACAAGGCGCTGGAGCTGGTGCCGGCCCAGGTGATTCTCACCGGGCTGATGTTTCTGCGCGGCCCGCAGACCGTCAACGAACTGCTGACCCGCAGCGGCCGCATGCATGATTTCGAAGATGCCGAGCAAGTGGTGCATCAGCTTGAACGCCTGATCGCGCGCGGGCTCGCGGTGTTGATCCCGCGTCAGGCCGGTCAGCGCGAAGACCGCTACACCCATGCGCTGGGCGATCCGGCGGACATCGAGGCGATTCTGGCGGCACGGCACAATCCCGGGGAACGCGCGAGCGGCGGTGTTTCGGTCGAGCGCATCGAGGAGCTGGAAGCACGGATCGCCGCGCTGGAAGAGCGCCTGGCCCGCCTCGAATAGCACCACACCCCCTTGTAGGAGTGAGCCTGCTCGCGATTGCGGTGGTTCATTCAGAAATTCATTGCCTGACAGGCCACCATCGCGAGCAGGCTCACTCCTACATGGGATCTACGGATTATTCGCCATCCCAGTAATCCACCCCATCCGCCTGCCGCGCCACGGCAACGAAGCCTGACGCATTGCCCTGGGCGTCGACCTTGAAGTTATCCATCACCACGTATTTATCCGAATCCGGGTACTCACAGATGTCCGGTTGCTGCTGCGTACTGACCGCCAGATAACGCAGTTCTGCATCGCTGGTGTTGATGATCTGGTGCGCCGTTTCGGGGCCACCGGGCGGACAGGCAATCACATCGCCAGCACGGATCGGGAAGCGCTCGGCGCCCAGCCGCACCTCGCCCTCGCCCGCCACCACATAGAACATCTCTTCATTGACCCGATGACTGTGAAACGGACTGCCGCGCATGCCCGGCGGCAATGCGTACAGCCGATAGCCAAGCTTCTGCGCGCCAAGCTGCTGGCCGATACGGGCCATGCTCTGCTGATAGCGACCAGCGGTTTCGCCTTCAGGAGCGAGGGCTTCGGGAAGGGGTTCGAGTTCGACCTGGTGCAGGTTGAGGATGGGCGGATGCATGGGCAGCCTCGATAACGGTTTTTATGAGGGGCAAGTCTTTGCTTGCTGATGCCGCAGTATAGGCAACCCGATCTGAACCGGGTTGCGGCCTTCGCGAGCAGGCTCGCTCCCACAGAGAAACGCATTTCATTGTAGGAGTGAGCCTGCTCGCGATGAGGCCAGTCCGGCAAACACACATCAGCTACGAGCAAACGCGACCGCCGCCGCAAACTGCTCTTCAGTCGGCCGCACGCCCGTGTACAGGACAAACTGCTCCAGCGCCTGGATAGCAATCACCTCCAGCCCGGTAATCACCTTTTTACCCTCGGCCCGGCCGCGCACGATCAGCGGCGTCTCCGACGGGATCGCTACCACATCGAACACCGTGTCGGCGGTTTTGATCACCTCAGGCGTGAACGCCAGTTGCCCTGCCTCCGGCCCGCCGTCCATACCTACCGGGGTGACGTTGATCAGCATCTGCGGGCGTTCTTCGCCCAGTTCCGCCTGCCAGCGATAGCCTAGCGAATCCGCCAGTGCCCTGCCCGCGCGCTCGTTACGGGCCACAATCAAACCGTGTTTGTAGCCACCATCGCGCAAGGCGCTGGCCACCGCTTTGGCCATGCCACCGCTGCCGCGCAGGGCGAACGTCGTATCTTTTGGCACCGCGTGGGTTTGCAGTAGCTGGGCGATGGCGATGTAGTCGGTGTTGTAGGCCTTGAGGTGGCCGTGGGTGTTAACAATGGTGTTGATCGACTGGATCGCCGCCGCCGACGCATCCAGCTCATCGACCAGCGCAATGCAGGCTTCCTTGAACGGCATCGACACACCGCAACCACGAATCCCCAGTGCGCGAATTCCGCCCACGGCACCCGGCAAGTCCTGACTGCTGAACGCCTTGTAGTAGAAATTCAGGCCCAACTGCTCATACAAATGGTTATGAAACCGCAGACCGAAATTCCCGGGGCGCCCCGACAGGGACATGCACAGCTGGGTGTCTTTGTTGGGATTCATCTGCATGAAACTTCTCCTTCAAACGGACTTTCGGATGGACGGAGTTAGCCATTCCATCGGGTTCTGAACGATCATGAGCGCCTGTCTGCAACGGGCCGCGGGCCCCTTTGACCCACCGGTAAAGAAGCCGGTACAGACCTTACACAAAATTTACCCAGCGGCTGTGCTGATTTTCAGAATTTCGCTGTCATAGAAGTATCCCCGCGACAACTTTGGGCCTGGTGCAGGCCCGGACGCCGGGTCGAAGAACCGAGGAATTATCATGATTCGTAAACTCCCCATCGTGGCCTTGTTGATTGGTGCATTCGCTATCACAGGTCAGGCAGAAGCCCACGGCGGTGGCTGGCAAGGCCCGGCGGTATTTGGCGCGATCGTCGGCTCGGCCATCATCGGCTCAGCGTTGATCAACCAGGACCGGCCGGTCTACGTCCAACAGCCTGTTTACGCTCAACCGGCACCGGTTTATGTGCAACAACCGCCGCCACCGGTCTACTACCAGCCGGCCCCGGTCTACGTACAACAACCGGTTTACGTACCGGGCCCGGTTTACTACGGCCCACCACGCGGCTACTACGGTCACCCGCACTACTACGGTGGTCGCTGGTAACAGCAAGACAGAGCCCTGCTTTATAGCGGGGCTTTTTTATGACCGTCGGTCGGGTAGAGTCTGAAAAAATCTCGCCAAGGTCGCTGTGAGGACAGTTTGAGCAGCTAAAGTCGGCATGATGAACCTGACCGTTGGGGGCAAAACACAGAACGGTCATCTATTTGTCATGACGGAACCGCAATCTGAATCCGTCCGTAAACAACAGGTTGATAAAAACAAGGACGACTCATGCCTACACAAAATCCGCACCGCATCGTCGGTTTATGCACTTCCAGCAAGGTGTACAGCGCGCTGACCGAACTCAAGCACCTGGAAGGCCACCGCTGCGCCAAGTTTCTTTCGCTATTGGCCGAGAACCTGGTGCACAAGGGCCTGCTCAACGAGCGCGAAGTGGTGCACATGCTCGACCAGGTTGTCGACTGAAACAGTCCTCACGGTTATCAATGACGACTATCGAAAGCGTTGATTGTCCCTGAGCGTGGCGAATCCATAAGGTAGCTCCATCGATTGATGGAGGTACGTGTCATGGCTCAGGTTCAAATCATGTCGGTGGTCGGCAGCGCGGTTCCCGCATCCCTCAGAGAGTCGGGATTGCTGGCCTGCTGGTATCTGGTGCGCGACGGTGAGCCAATCAGCGGCCCGCTCACGTCCTTGCCGGCGGCGCAGGCCCTGTCGCAGAAAATCATCAGCGCGCCGTTCCACGCTTAGGGTAATTGGACCTTTGGTTTGGTCTCGATGAACAGCGCCCAACTCGACATGAACAGCGCCGCAATCAGCGGGCCGATCACGAAACCGTTGAGACCGAACACCGCCAGCCCGCCGAGGGTCGAGATCAGAATCATGTAATCGGGCATACGCGTGTCCTTGCCCACCAGAATCGGCCGTAGCACGTTGTCCACCAAACCGATCACGAACACTCCGAACAGCGCCAGCACCGCGCCCTGCCAGATCATCCCGCTGAGCAGGAAGTACAGCGCCACCGGCGCCCAGACGATCCCCGCCCCCACTGCTGGCAACAGCGACAGAAAGCCCATCAGCACCGCCCACAGCAACGCGCTGGGGATGTCGAGAAACCAGAAAATCGCCCCGCCCAATGCGCCCTGAGTGACCGCCACCACCAGGTTGCCCTTCACCGTCGCGCGCACCACCCGGTTGAACTTCAACTGCAAACGCCGTTTGTGACTCTCTTCCAGCGGCACGGCCGTACGGACCTTGCGCACCAGTTCGGCGCCATCGCGCAGAAAGAAAAACAGCAGGTAGAGCATGATGCCGAAGCTGACCACGAACTCGAACGTGCCCTGGCCGAAACTGAAGGCCTGAGTGGCCAGCACCTGGCTGCCCTGCATCGACGCCTTGACGATTTTTTCGCGCAGACCGTTGAGTTCGCCCATGCCGAAGCGATCGAGCAAGTGCTGAAAGTACGGCGGCAGGCTGTGTTTGAACTGCGCCAGATAGGCACCGATGTCCAGTTGGCCGCTTTCGATGTTGTTGTACAACGTCGCGCCTTCCTGGACCAGCAACACGCTGAGGATGATCACCGGCAGAATCGCGATGACCAGGCAAATACCCAGGGTGCATAAAGATGTCAGGTTGCGCTGCCAGCCGAACTTCTGCTGCAACCGGCGTTGCATCGGCGCAAACAGAATGCCGAGGATCACCGCCCAGAACACCGCACCGTAGAACGGCAGCAGAATCCAGATGAAGGCGACCGTCACCAACAGCAGCAACACGGTGAGGGATTTGAATTGCAGGGTTTTCTCGTTCATGTCCGGTCCATGTCAGTCAGGCGTCTCGCACGCCACGAACCTTAGTCCGCCGGGGCGCGCGCGAGTGCCATCTTTGTTCATGGAGCATAGTTGCCGATCGGCAAACGCCGTCAGCGCACCGGCAACTGCACAATCTGTTCAGTCGTGAGCACGTCGCCGAAGGTGTCTTCGACTTCCGCCAGTGCCGCCTTGTGCAGGGAATCCTTGTCGATGGACACACCGTTGCTCCGGGTAATGGCGCGGGTCGCCGAGGCATCGGCAGCGACGATCACGTTGTAGCCCAATGGCGCAGCATCCCGTGCCGCACCCGCCACGCAAGCGTGGGTCATCAGGCCGGAAATGATCAGCGTCTGGATACCGGCTTTTTTCAGTTGCTCGTCAAGGTCGGTGCTGCCGAACACGCTGACCGTGGTTTTCTGCAGAACTACATCCTGCGGACGCGGCTGCATGTCCTTGTGGAACTTCACTGTCTCACCGTCGATGGCAAACACCGCCGAACCGGCCGGCGCGACGTGCTGCACGTGATACACCGGGATTTTGTGGCTGTCGGCGAAGGCGATCAGTTCACCGGTTTTCGTCAGGGCAGTGGCGCCGTCCGGGATCGGCATCTTGCCGCTGAAGTATTCATTCTGGAAATCGATCACCAGCAATGCCGATTTGCCGGCGGACAGATGATCGACCGGCGTGGCGCCGGACATCGCCCGAATGGTCGGGTGGTTGTCGGCCATGGCCGCGCTACTGGCCAACACACCGAAAAATGCACAAGCGGCAAGTAAACGACGGGTGAAGTTCTGCATGGGATGTTCCTGCTTCGGTTGAGTGGATGCGCCAATCTTAAGCAGCCACCCCCCCACCGAACACAGTGAAACCGGCACATGATTTGTGCCAGTCCTGCACAGATCAGCTGCGCAGATCAGCGCGACCCGCGCAAAGGTAGATCCAGATCAATAAACCACGATGGCCACTGCACTACCCTGCCGCGCTTTTGCGACCGATGCCTGCCGCCATGATCCCTGACCTGCCCCTCGCCGCCCCGGAGCTGCTCGCTCCCGCCGGCACCCTGAAGAACATGCGCTACGCCTTCGCCTACGGCGCCGATGCGGTCTACGCCGGGCAGCCGCGTTACAGCCTGCGGGTGCGCAACAACGAGTTCGACCACGCCAACCTCGCGCTCGGCATTCGCGAAGCGCAGGCTCAGGGCAAGCGCTTCTACGTGGTGGTCAACATCGCCCCGCACAACGCCAAGCTGAAGACCTTCCTCAAGGACCTGGCGCCAGTGATCGAGATGGCACCCGATGCGCTGATCATGTCCGACCCGGGGTTGATCATGCTGGTACGCCGGCATTTTCCACAGATGCCGATCCACCTCTCGGTGCAGGCGAATACGGTGAACTGGGCGAGCGTCGAGTTCTGGCAGCAACAGGGGCTGAGCCGGATCATCCTCTCGCGGGAATTATCGCTGGAGGAAATCGGCGAAATCCGCGAGCAGGTGCCAGGCATGGAGCTGGAAGTGTTCGTTCACGGCGCGCTGTGCATGGCCTACTCCGGGCGCTGCCTGCTGTCGGGTTACATGAACAAACGCGACGCCAATCAGGGCACCTGCACCAACGCCTGCCGCTGGAAATACTCGGCGCAGGAGGCCACGGAAAATCAGCTCGGCGAAATCGTGCAGACGTTCCAGCCCGAGCCGACCCTGGGCATCGGTGCACCGACCGATCAGGTGTTCCTGCTGCAGGAAGCCAATCGCCCCGATGAGCTGATGCCCGCATTCGAAGACGAACACGGCACCTACATCATGAACGCCAAGGACCTGCGCGCGGTGCAACACGTTGAACGCCTGACCCGCATGGGCGTGCATTCGCTGAAGATCGAAGGCCGCACCAAATCGCACTTCTATTGCGCGCGCACCACTCAGGTCTATCGCCGAGCGATCGACGATGCGATGGCCGGGCGCGAGTTCGACCGCAGCCTGATGACCGACCTGGAATCACTGGCGCAGCGCGGCTACACCGAAGGTTTCCTGCGCCGGCATGTGCATGACGAATACCAGAATTATCAGAACGGCAGCTCGGTGTCCGAGCGTCAGCAGTTCGTCGGCGAACTGACCGGCGAGCGCCGCGACCGGCTGGCCGAGGTCAAGGTGAAGAACCGCTTTGCACTGGGTGATCACCTGGAGCTGATGACGCCCAAGGGCAATTTCCACTTCGATCTGCACCAGTTGCAGAGTGCCAAGGGCGAGGCCATTGAAGTCGCCCCGGGCGATGGGCACACGGTGTATCTACCGATTCCGGATGCGGTGGATTTGCGCTTTGGATTGTTGATGCGCGATGTCACCGGCCCTCAGGCCTGAAACTCCTCGCGCAACATCGCCACAAACGCCTCGCGCGCCGGGTGCACCCCGGCGTTTTCGTGCCAATAGAACAGGTTTTCGATAGCCGTCAGCTCAGGGAACTCATAGCCGACACACCCGGCGCCTTTGGCGTATTGCTCGAACACGCCCTTGGGCACCAGCGCGACCCCGGCGCCGGCACTCACGCAACCGACAATCGCCCCGTAACTCGCCAGGCTGACGATCGGCAGCGCCTGCCCCTGACGCAACAACCAGTGCTCCAGCGCCGCCCGATAGGGGCAGCCCTGCGGCCACATGAACACGGTCTTGTCCTGCAGGTCATGGATATCGTGCACCGGTCCGAATGACGTCGAGGCAATCAGCAGCAGTTCTTCGCGGTACATCGGTGTGCGTTTGAGTTGCGAGCGCTCGACGTCCACCGCAACGATGGCGCCGTCGAGTCGATGGCTGACGGTGTCGTCGAGCAACTGGCCCCAGGTGCCGGTGGTCAGTTCCAGCGCGACCTGCGGATAGCGCTGGTGAAATTTCGCCAACAGCCGCGGCAAACGCCCGGTGGCCGAGGACTCGATGGCACCGATGCGCAGCGGGCCGGACGGTTCGGCGGCGGGATCGAGCGCACGCTTGGCCTCGGCAGTCAGCGCCAGAATCTTCTCGGCATATACCAGAAACGTCTGCCCCGCCGGGCTGATCCGTAGCCCGCGCCCTTCGCGCAGAAACAGCGCCACACCCAATTCCGCCTCCAGCGCCTTGATCCGCGCGGTGATGTTCGACGGCACACAAAACATCTTTTCAGCGGCCCGGGCAATGCTGCCTTCATCGGCCACGGACTTGAACATGCGGATCTGAGCCAGCTCCATACTCATCACTCAAAGTGAATATTCAGCACAGTATAAGTCAGTTGTGACGAATGATTGCGCGCCCGGATACTCGGCGCATCAACCTCACTGGTGCGCTCATCATGCCGTCCCCCTCCCCTTTGAAAGTCGTTCTGGCCATGGTCTTCGTGGTCGCCTGCTGGGCCTATTCGCCGACCGGCATCCATCTCGGACTGCAAGCCTATGAACCCGGCCATCTGGCGTTGCTGCGGTTTCTCCTGGCATCGCTGTTCATGGCGCTGATCGCGGCGTTCAAGGGCATTCGCCTGCCACAGCGGCGCGACGTGCCCCTGCTGTTTGCATTGGGATTGTTCGCGGTCAGCCTGCATCACGTGGCGCTGAACATTGGCCAGCAAAGCGTCAGTGCCGGCGCCAGCAGTGTACTGGCGCAAACCAGCCCGCTGTTCAGCACGCTGCTGGCGCGCTATCTGTTCAAGGATCAGGTCAGTGCCTGGCGCTGGGGCTGTGTGCTGCTGGGCCTGATCGGCGTGGTGATCGTGGTCAGCGCCGACCGTGGCCTCGGGCAGATCGACGCGCATGGCTTGCTGATCCTGCTGGCGGCGCTGTCGTGGAGCATTTATTTCGCCCTGCAGAAACATCACGCCCGGCGTTACGACGGTTTTAGCCTTGCGTGTTACGCGGTGTGGTCGGGGACGCTGCTGTTGCTGATTTACCTGCCGGGGCTGAGTGACGCAGTGCTGAAGGCGCCATTGCGGGTGCAGTGGGCGGTGCTCGCGCTGGGGGTGTTTCCCAGTGCGCTGGCGTATCTGGCCTGGGGTTTTGTGCTCAAGCATGTGGACTTGAGCCGGGCAACGATGAGCCTGTACCTGATTCCGCCAACGGCGATCGGCATTGCTTGGGTGGGCCTGGGCGAGCGGCCGACGCTGATGGTGCTGGTGGGGGCGGCGGTGGTGTTGATCAGTGTGCTGGCGTTGAATCTGGAGCGGCGGGGGGGGGGTCGACCGGTTGAAGTCTGATCGAAGATCTTTAGTGAGGCTGATGACCTTATCGCGAGCAGGCTCACTCCTACAGGGGGCGCGTTCAACCTGTGGGAGCGAGCCTGCTCGCGAAAGGGCCGACACAGACAATAAATCTCTCGCGCCGGGTTACCCTCAGCGTCTGTCATCCGACAACGGCGTCGGCTCATGCCCGGCGGCGCATCGTGATCGGCCAGTGCCAGCTCATCCGTGCCGGGCACCGAAGCGGTCGCGGCTGTTGGTCAGGTGCAGCCACATGGCGGCGCGCGCGGCATCCGGATCCTGACGCTTGATCGCATTCAAAATTGCTTCGTGCTCCAGATGGGCCAACTGTCCCAGCTTGCTCAAGTCCGCCGCACCGCGTTCGGCAGCGTTGAGCCGTTGACGCGGAATCATCGCGCTGCCCAGGTGCTGCATGATTTCGCTGAAGCAGACGTTGCCGGTAGCTTCGGCGATCAGCAGATGAAAGCGTCGATCGGCCTCGACGCAACTGTCGTTGCTGTCCAGCAGACGCTGGTAGTCATCCAGCGCCTGACGCATGTGCAGCAATTGCTGATCGCTGCGCCGTTGCGCCGCCAACGCGGCGGCCTGCGTCTCCAGGCCCAGGCGCAATTCAAGAATGCTGCGCACGCCGAGCGCGGTGTCGACATTCAGCCGCAAGCCCTGCTCGGCAGCGCGTTCGATGACGAAGCTGCCGATGCCGTGCCGCGTTTCCACCAGCCCCGACGCCTGCAATTTGGAAATTGCCTCGCGCACCACCGTGCGACTGACGCCGTGTTCCTGAACGATGGCGTTCTCCGACGGCAGCTTGTCGCCGGGCAACATCTGGCCCAGCAGGATGCTCTGGGTGAGTTTCTCCACCAGATCATGCGCAAGGTTATGCGCGCGTTTGCGGGCGGGGGCGTCGAGGTCTTCTTGCATGTTCGGTTCCGGTCATCGGGGCTTGCGGATCGTAGCACTGCGCAGTGGCTGACGAGATTGATATTAGTCCTGAAACGACTGCCAGCTTGTATGACAACACTCAATAAAATCAAAAGTATCACGCATACGACAGGTATCTCAGCCACCCAAACCTCGACACCGATGACTGTACGGCCGGTCCAATCCAGTCACAAACCTCCAATAAACACGGTAAAAATCAATAAAAAGGCATAAAAAATCTGCTCTCCAGACAAATTTAATCGCTCCACCCCACTTGTAGGACAAAAAATCTCAGTTGTATGATGTCTATCAACAACGCAGCACCCAGTCCCTACCCCGCATAAAAATAATCAGTGGGAGAAAACCAAGTGAAAACCTCCGTCTCCGGGATGAACGAGGGCGTCGACTCGACACTCGCGTCCGCCATCTCGAAAGTGAAACGCCACGTCCTGCCGCTCTTCGTGATCATGTTCATCGTCAATTACATTGACCGGGTGAACATCGGTTTCGTCCGCACCCACATGGAACATGACCTGGGTATCGGGGCTGCCGCCTACGGCTTCGGCGCCGGGCTGTTCTTCATCGGTTACGCGCTGTTCGAAGTCCCCTCCAACATGCTCTTGCAGAAAGTCGGTGCGCGGATCTGGCTGACCCGCATCATGCTCACCTGGGGCCTGGTCGCCGCCGGCATGGCGTTCATCCAGAACGAAACGCACTTTTACATCCTGCGCTTTCTGCTGGGTGTGGCCGAGGCCGGGTTCTTTCCCGGAGTGATCTATTACTTCACCCGCTGGCTGCCGGGTGCCGAGCGCGGCAAGGCGATCGCGATATTCCTCAGCGGTTCGGCGGTCGCCTCGCTGATCTCCGGCCCGCTGTCCGGCCTGCTCTTGCAGATCAACGGCCTGGGCATGCACGGCTGGCAGTGGATGTACTTCATCGAGGGGATGTTCTCGGTCGGGCTGTGCGTGTTCGTCTGGTTCTGGCTTGATGCCAATCCCCACGACGCAAAATGGCTGACCCGCGCCGAACAGGATGCGTTGGTCACGGCGATCGACGATGAGCAGAAGGCCCGCGAAGCCGCAACGCCGATCCGGCCCTCGATGGGCAAACTGCTCAAGGACCGGCAGATCATCCTGTTCTGCCTGATCTACTTTTTCATCCAGCTGACCATCTACGCCGCGACGTTCTGGCTGCCGAGCATCATCAAGAAAATGGGCGAGATGAGTGACTTCCAGGTCGGGTTGTTCAACTCGATTCCGTGGCTGCTGTCGATCATCGGCATGTACGCCTTCGCCGCCTTCTCGGCCAAGTGGAAGCACCAGCAGGCCTGGGTCGCCACCGCGCTGTTGATCGCAGCGGCGGGGATGTTCATGTCCACCACCGGCGGGCCGATCTTCGCCTTTGTCGCGATCTGTTTTGCCGCGCTGGGCTTCAAATCCGCTTCGTCGTTGTTCTGGCCGATTCCGCAGGCGTATCTGGATGCGCGGATCGCCGCTGCAGTGATTGCGCTGATCAATTCGGTGGGCAACCTCGGCGGCTTCGTCGCGCCGACCACCTTCGGCCTGCTCGAAGAGCACACCGGCTCGATTCAGGGCGGCCTCTACGGTTTGGCTGCGACCTCGATCATCGCCGCGATCATCGTCTTCGCCGCGCGCACCACACCCAAACCCGCTGCTGACCTCGCCGTCGCCGAAGCCGCGGCGAAACACGCCTGACTTACGTTTTGAAGAATGCTGACAAGGATAAGAATATGACCAATCACGACACCGCCAAAGCCCCGATCATCACCGAAATGCAGGTGATTCCAGTGGCCGGCCACGACGGCATGCTGCTCAATCTGAGCGGCGCCCACGGGCCGTTTTTCACCCGCAACATCGTCATTCTCAAGGACAACGCCGGTCACACCGGCGTCGGTGAAATCCCCGGTGGCGAGCGCATCCGCCAGACGCTGGAAGACGCCCGCAGCCTGGTGCTCGGCAGCCCGATCGGCAACTATCAGAAAATCCTCAATCAGGTGCGCCAGACCTTCGCCGAGCGTGATGCCGGCGGCCGTGGCCTGCAGACGTTCGACCTGCGCATCACCATTCACGCGGTCACCGGGCTCGAAGCCGCCCTGCTCGACCTGCTCGGCCAACACCTCGACGTACCGGTCGCGGCGTTGCTCGGTGAGGGACAGCAGCGCGATCAGGTGAAGATGCTCGGCTATCTGTTCTACGTCGGTGATCAGCGCGAAACCAGCCTCGCCTACCGCAGCGAACCGGACGCCGACAATGACTGGTTCCGTGTGCGTCACGAGAAGGCCATGACCGCCGACGCCATCGTGCGCCTGGCCGAAGCGGCGCAGGCGAAGTACGGCTTCAAGGACTTCAAGCTCAAGGGCGGCGTACTCAGCGGCGATGCGGAAATCGAAGCGGTAACGGCGCTGGCCGAACGCTTTCCCGAGGCGCGGATCACCCTCGATCCGAACGGCGCCTGGTCATTGAAAGAAGCGATCCGCCTGTGCCGTGACCAGCATCACGTGCTGGCTTACGCAGAAGACCCGTGCGGTGCGGAAAACGGTTACTCGGGGCGCGAAGTCATGGCCGAATTTCGCCGCGCCACGGGACTGAAAACCGCCACCAACATGATCGCCACCGACTGGCGCGAGATGGGCCACGCCATCCAGTTGCAGTCGGTAGACATCCCGTTGGCCGACCCGCACTTCTGGACCATGCAGGGTTCGGTGCGTGTCGCGCAGTTGTGCCATGAGTGGGGACTGACCTGGGGTTCGCACTCCAACAACCACTTCGATATTTCCCTGGCGATGTTCACCCATGTCGCGGCGGCGGCACCGGGCGATATCACTGCCATCGACACTCACTGGATCTGGCAGGACGGCCAGCGCCTGACCAGGGCGCCGCTGCAAATTGTCGACGGTTGCGTGCAAGTGCCGCACAAGCCAGGGCTGGGGGTGGAGCTGGACATGGATCAGGTGGCCAAGGCTCACGAACTGTACAAAGGCATGGGCCTCGGTGCGCGGGATGACAGCGTGGCGATGCAGTTCCTGATTCCGGGATGGACGTTCGATAACAAGCGGCCGTGCCTGGTGCGCTGAATCCGATCTCCAATCCACCACTGTCCCTACAAGGGTTTTGCATTAACCAGATATTTGCAGCAGCCAGTTTTTGAAAGCGAGCATCGCCGCTGTTTCAGGGCGCGACTGCAAGCGCGTCAGCCAATAGCTGCCGGTGGTGATTTCAATCGCAAACGGCTGGCGAATCACCTCCGCCGCCAGTTGCCGGGCGAACATCAGCGGCGGTGCCAGCGCCACCCCACTGCCCTGCAGCGCGGCCTCCATCATCGCCAGCGATGAGTCGAACACAATGCTCTGCGGCGGCGCTGCGTGGGTTGCCAGGCCTGCGGCGTGAAACCATTCCGGCCATTCATCGGTGCGATAGGAACGCAGCAAGCGCTGTTGCAGAAGATCCCCCGGCGTGTGCAGTTGCCGGGCGATTTCCGGCACGCACAACACTGACAGTGGCGCCTCGAGCAGTCGCGTTGCCTCAATGCCATGCCACGCCCCGGCGCCGAAACGAATCGCGTAATCCAGCCCTTCGGCAGCGACGTCAACCCGGTTGTTGTGGGTCGACAGGCGCAAATCGATCAGCGGGTGTTTCGTCTGAAAGTCCGCCAGCCGCGGCAACAACCACCCGACCGCGAACGTCCCTACCGCCCCGACGGTCAAGGTTTCGCGGTACTGTCCGCCGGCCAGCCGTTCGAGCATCTGCGCGATGTGATCAAATGAGGTGGTCAGCACCGGCAACAGGGTTTCGCCCTCCCCCGTGAGCATCAGCCCACGCGGCAGACGCTTGAACAAGGTGACGTTGAGTTGCGCTTCGAGGCTTTTCACCTGATGGCTCACCGCCGCCTGGGTCACGCACAGCTCCACGGCAGCACGGGTAAAGCTCAGATGCCGCGCCGAAGCTTCGAATGCGCGCAGTGCATTGAGCGGCAATTGCGGTCGAATCATGCCCAGTCCCAAATTTTTCTAATGGCTCATGCGAAAATTCATCGTTTGTCGATTGCCCCCGGACTGCCTAAATTGACGGCGCTGATCAGCCGCCCAACGGGAAATCGTCCGCAGTGTAGCGGGATAACACTATCAACACTCATGGAGAGTGGTTCACTCATGTCCTTCAAAGTCATTTCCTGCAGCGCATTCGGCCTTGTTTTCGGCGCCACCGCGTGCCTGGCCGCCACGCCCGACGACAAACAACTGCAAGCCCTGGTGCAAAAAGCCGTGACCCCGGTGATGCAGCAACAGAACATTCCCGGCCTCGCCGTGGCGGTCACGATTAACGGTCAGCCGCATTACTTTAACTACGGCGTGACCGCCAGGGATACCGGGCAGAAAGTCAGCGAAAACACCCTGTTCGAAATCGGTTCGGTGAGCAAAACCTTCGCCGCGACCCTGGCCGGCTATGCGCAGGCGACCGGCAAACTGGACCTGTCGACCAAGGCCAGCCAGCTCTCGCCGGACCTCAAAGGCAGCGCTTTCGACAACATCAGCGTGCTGCAACTGGGCACCTACAGCGCCGGCGGCCTGCCGCTGCAATTCCCTGACCCGTGGGATTCGGCGGACAAGATGCTCGGCTACTACCAACAGTGGAAACCCAGCTTCCCCGCCGGCAGCCAGCGTCTGTATTCCAACCCGAGCCTGGGCCTGTTCGGTTATCTGGTCGCGAAAACCCTCGGTCAGCCGTTCGATCAGGCGATGAGTGAAACCCTGCTGCCGAAACTCGGTTTGCAACACACTTACCTGCACGTACCGAAAGCGCAGATGAGCCTGTACGCGCAGGGCTACGACAAAAACAACCAACCGGTGCGCGTCAGCCCGGGAGCGATGGATTCAGAGGCCTATGGAGTGAAAACCAGCGCCGCCGACATGCTGCGCTACGTGCAGGTCAACCTGAAACCGGCAAGCCTGGAAGCCCCGCTGCAACAAGCCATCGCCAACACCCACACCGGTTACTACACCGTCGGCGACATGACTCAGGGTCTGGGTTGGGAAATGTACCGTTACCCGATCAGCCTCGATCGCTTGCTGGCCGGCAACAGCACGGAAATGGCCATGCAGCCGCACAAGGTGCAGTGGCTGACCCCGCCGCAACCGCAGGTGGATAATGTGCTGCTGAACAAAACCGGGTCTACGGGTGGCTTTGGCAGTTACGTGGCGTTTGTGCCGTCGAAGGATGTCGGCGTGGTGATTCTGGCGAACAAGAATTTTCCGATTCCGGAGCGGGTGAAGATTGCTCACACGATCCTCAGTGCCTTAGCCGACTGAAAATCAAAAGATCGCAGCCTTCGGCAGCTCCTACAAGTACAGGATCGGGTTTTCAATCGGTCATTGTAGGAGCTGCCGCAGGCTGCGATCTTTTCTATTCAGCCGTCGTTAAAGCTGCGCCTGCAACTTCCAGCCGATGACATCCATCAAGTCACACCTGTCGCGCAATGGAATCGCCATCACCCGGGCGAAATCCTGCAGCAGCAAAGCGTCGTGGCCCTTGCCGTCGCCCAGCGCCAAGGTTTCCATCAGTTGTGTGACACAACGCAACCGGTAAGCTGCTGTGCCATGCAGCACGTCCACCGGTGCATCGCGGTCAATCAGCAGGCAGGGGATCTTGCAGTCGATCCCGGTAATTGGAATGTATCGCGTCATGTTTGAACCTCCCTGTTCTGTGTCAAATCGCCGTTGGCGGGTCGAGAATGTCCAGCGCGCGGTTGACCAGCAACTCGCCGATTACCGCCAATTGCTGAATCGAGAGCGCCAGACTGCGCTGCGCACCACTCAATTCGCAGGCCATGTCGGTAGTGAGGACATTTAATGAAGCAAGGGTTTCGCAGGCATGGCTTAACAGCGTGGGCGGATCGATATCGGGGAGGATGGTGAAGATGTGGCTGATGGGATCGGGGTGATCGGGGTCGCGTAAACGGGGATTTTTGATGTCGAAAGAACCTGAGTTCACAGGAGACTCAGAAGGTTTTGGCGTTGTTTTTTTCATGCACGAAGTACCGTAGTGAATTGTAGGAAAACTACCTATCTCACTTCCACATGAGGGTGGCAGCTGCACGCAGGCGTGGAAGACCAGGCTAATCCACCAAATACCCGGCGCACTCGAAAGTGCTCCTGCGCACAGCCGCCAAAACGCGGCAATGTTGACATAAAGAACGTCAACATGTGCTTTTGAGTCATTGATGGATGTAACCGGCTACCGGACTTCCACGTCCAGCCGCTGTTTTTGCAGCGGCCGAATTAGACTATCCCTCCTCTCCAAGGCCCACTAGTTCACGATGGCCGCCGCGACTTGCAGGAAAAATCAGCGAAGGTTGAAGGGCCTTTGCGTCAGACATTTCGGCGGCCACATACTGCAACGACTTTTGACTACCAACGCAATTCGCCGCATCTACACTGCTTCGGATCAATCTGTGGGCAGGAATGACATAATGCGCGCCAGAGCTTTTAAACCGACTGACCCTCGAAGGGCGTTGTAATGGAAATTACCAGACTTAAACTCGTAGATTTTGGCCGATTTACCAGATTGAGCATTGACTTGGCCCCCACCGAAAAACACGCATCAAACGTCACGGTTCTAGTGGGAAATAACGGCGCTGGAAAAACCACTCTTCTCAAATCCTTGGCCGTTTCATTGAGCTGGCTGGTCGCAAGGATTCGTACTGAGAAAGGTACCGGCAACCATGTAGGCGAAGAAGATATTCGGAACGATGCATTAGGCTCCGTAGTTACCATTGCGGTAGCAGATGCCTCGCATACACATACAGTTGGTCAGAGTTCTGATGATCCTTACTATGTATGGAGCATAGCCAGGGGAAAACAAGGACGGAAATCATTTGTTCATAGCGACTTAGCAGAAGCAACCTTGCTCGCTGATCACTATCGCACTCTACTGACAGCCAACGAAAAAGCATCCCTGCCTCTTATCGCCTACTACCCGGTCGAACGCTCAGTCCTCGAAATCCCGCTGAAAATCCGCACCAAACACACCTTCGACCAACTCGACGGCTACGACAACTCGCTCAACCGAGGCGTCGATTTCCGCCGTTTCTTCGAATGGTTTCGCGAGCGCGAAGACAGTGAAAACGAGACCGGCATTTCCGACACCGCACTGGCCGAAATCTCCGAGAAATTTGGCACCGACAGTGACGTGTGGAAAACCCTGGCCAATCTGAAAGCCTCCTCCCGCGACCGCCAGCTGACCGCCGTGCGCTCGGCCATCGCCGCATTCATGCCCGGTTTCACCAACCTGCGTGTGCAACGCAAACCGCGTCTGCACATGGCCATCGACAAGGACGGCGTCACCCTCAACGTCGCCCAACTCTCCCAAGGTGAGAAGTCGATGATGGCGCTGGTCGGCGACATCGCGCGTCGCCTGGCGATGATGAACCAGTCGCTGGACAACCCGCTGCACGGTGACGGCATCGTGCTGATCGACGAGGTCGATTTGCACCTGCACCCGAGATGGCAGCGCAGCCTCATTCGGCAGTTGAGCGAAACCTTCCCGAACTGCCAGTTCGTCCTGACCACCCACTCGCCGCTGGTGATCAGCGACGCCAAGGATGTGCTGGTTTACGTACTCAATGACGGCGAAATCCACGAACACAACGGCTTGTACGGTCTGGATGCCAATCAGGTGTTGCTGGAAGTCATGGACACCGACATCCGTAACAGCGAAGTACAAAAACGCTTGAACGCACTGCTCGAACGCTTGCAGGACGGTGATCTGGAAACCGCACAGAAGCTATTCGCCGAATTGGCAGAAGAACTTCCAGACGGTCATATCGAACTGGCGAAAGCAGCGCTGTTGCTGCGCAAGCTGGAGCTGCGCCGTGCGTAAGATCACCAAGGGCGCCGAGCCGGAACAACTCATCAGATGGAAACGCGCCAACACAACATTACGTTACCGGGACCTGCCCAGCGAAGAACGCGTGAGCGTGCGCACGGCCTGTATAACGGAACAGTTCAGCCTTTGCGCCTATTGCTGCCAAACCATTGCAGGCGACAACTCACATAACGAGCACGTTGAGGCCCAGGATAAAGCCCCCAATCGCACATTGGAGTTCACCAACATCGTTGCCAGTTGCCAGCGCCAGAATCAATGTGGACATCATCGAGGCACGCGCCCACTAGAGCTGACGCCATTGATGGAGGAATGCGAGTCGGAATTGAAGTTTTATCTGTCCGGTAGAGTGACCGGCAAAACTGAACGCGCAAATTCCGCTCTGGAAATTTTGAATCTCGGCCATACCGAAGAAAGCAATCGCGGACTCATAGGGGCACGGAAACAGCTGGTTGATCAGTTGATCTTTACAGGAGGCATGCAACCCGATGACCTTGAAGATGAAGAGCTTCTGGGCATTCTCCTTGATGACATGCTGACTCCCAAGAATGGCCAGCTTGCGGCTTTTTCTCCGGTTCTGGTCAATGTCATCCGTCAGCTCCTGCCCTGATGTTCAAAGTATCGTGGTCATTCCAGCGGACAAAAAAATGGCGAACGTTCAAACGTTCGCCATTTTTTATTCAGAGCCTGTCTCAATCAATCATCCGGCATTTCCGGTGGCTTGCTCGGTTTCGCCGGTTTGCTCGCCTTGGCGCCCTTCTCGCCTTTCTTGGTCGTCGGTTCAGTGGCCGCTGGAGCAGCTACTGTCGGCGGTGCGATGTCTTTTTCGCTCGCCGGCAACGCATCCACCGTGTCGAAGATTTTCTTCAGGTCCACGGACTTCGCTTCATCGCCCGAGGCCGACAGCTTGGTCTCGCCGTCCTTGCCCAACAGGAACACTTTCGGGTACGCCCCGGCGCCCAGCTTCAGCGAGCGCAACAGGGCCATGGTGTCCTGCTGGCCGAGGTCCTTGCCGTCGAGCTGACCGGCCATATTAAGGATGGTGTAGACCTTGATGTTGCGATCGGTGACGCCTTTCTTGTTCGCCGGATCTTCCAGCGACTTTTTCAGGCCTACCCACACCGGATCGACGGTGCTTTGTGCGATGACGATCAGCGGTCTGGATCGGCCCATGTCCCCGGCGATGGGCGAATCGTTTTCTGCGGCGAACAAGGGGCCGGCAATCGCCAGCAAGAGTGTCAG
This sequence comes from Pseudomonas sp. AD21, assembly GCF_002878485.1. NCBI lineage: Bacteria > Pseudomonadati > Pseudomonadota > Gammaproteobacteria > Pseudomonadales > Pseudomonadaceae > Pseudomonas > Pseudomonas sp. AD21. The sequence continues at coordinate 100,480 of NZ_NQYG01000014.1, read as the reverse complement.
GGTCAATGACCTGATGAGCATGCGCATCTCCTTTTGATATCCACGCTCTAATGATTGCGCATCGTGGCGATTGTTCCGGGCATGCCCGGCAAATATGTTTCGCCTTGTCAGAAGCTTAGGTCAGCCCCGTCATTGCGCAACATCATCGGTGTGATCGCAATGGGGATTTGATTACCTTTTATAACCACTTTAGGGTGACTGCTCTGCCGACGAAATGGGGTTCACCCGCATGCACATCGATTACCTGTGTGATCACCCGCCATTGATCGAAGAACTGGCCGCACTCCACTTCAAGGAGTGGGGCCAATTTCGCCCCGGGCAAACGGTCGAGAACCGCATCGAGCACATGCGCGCATCCTGTGGCAAAGGCGCGATTCCCAGCGTGGTAGTGGCGCTGGATGGTTCGCGTTTGCTTGGTGGCGCACTGCTGCTCGAAAACGATCTGAAACTGCGCCCGAACCTCACACCCTGGCTGGCCGGAGTGTATGTAATCGCGCAGGAGCGCGGGCGCGGAGTCGCATCGCAACTGGTCAAACGGGTGGTTGAAGAAGCGGCAACGCTGGGTGTGCGCGAGTTGTATCTGTATACCGATGCTTCGCAAGCGCTGTATGCGCGACTGGGTTGGGAGGTAATCGAGGATCTGCTATACGACGATCTACCGGTGACGGTGATGAAGTTTGTCATCCAGCGTTGATCCTGTGAGGGCGGATTCAGCCCAGCGCGGACTCCAGCATTGAAGCATCGACAAGGCGCCCGGCAATTCTGAGCTGCCCGTCCTCCAGGCTGACACTCAGCGTTACCGCAGGGCGATCCCTCGGATACTTGCGCAGCAGCAGATCAATGCCAGTGGCCGTTTCGTCGGCCGTGGACAGCAGGTCCCACAGGCTGTCACTCAGATCCAGCAACACCCGCCCACTTTGGCGATCGACCACCCGCGGCGCATACAGCCAATGGCTCATGCGCATTTCCCGGGGTTCGACGGTGATGGCCAGACGCTCGTTGCAATGCAGGATGGTTTCGCTCATGGCTATCGATCAGAACGCCAGTTTGTAGCCGATCAACAGCAACATGGTCGCCAGACACGGGCGCAGCAACTCATCGGAAATGCGCCCGGTGAGGTGGCTGCCGAGCCAGATGCCCGGCAGCGAACCCACCAGCAGGAAACCCAGCACGCCCCAATCCATGTTGCCCATGCTCGCGTGGCCGAGGCCGGCGACCAGGGTCAGCGGCACGGCGTGGGCGATTTCGGTGCCGACCAGGCGGCGGGTCGGCAGCAGCGGATAAAGGATGAACAACGCGACTGTGCCCAGAGCGCCGGCACCGATCGAGGTCAGGGCAACCATGGTGCCGAGAATCAGACCGGTGATCACGGTCATCACGTTCAGGCGCACGCCGCTCGGGTTGTAATTACCACCGGCGCGCTTGTGGGCAAATTCCAGCAGGCGCTTCTTGAACAGAATCGCCAGCGCAGTGGCGAACAGCACGAAACCCAGGGCTTGCTTGATGATCGCGTTCATCGCCTCGGGCGCGGTGTGCAGAGTGCTGAGGAACCACAAGGTCATGGCAACCGCCGGCACACTGCCCAAGGTCAGCCAGCCGGTGATGGCCCAGTCGATGTTGTTGTTCTTTTTGTGAACCAGCACGCCACTGGATTTGGTAATGGCCGCGTACAACAGGTCAGTGCCCACTGCGGTTGCCGGGTTGATGCCGAACCACAGCAGGATCGGCGTCATCAACGAACCGCCGCCGACACCGGTCATGCCGACAATAAAACCCACCACCAGCCCGGCAATGACCAGGCCGAAATTTGCCAATTCCATTAAGACGTCCAGAAAAACGACAGGAAAAATCTGGCCCGCAGCATAGCGATTTTTCATATAACCACATATATCGATGCGGTCTATCGTTATGCCTTCCAGCTACACCATCTATCCCCTGTGAGAGCGGGCTTGCTCGCGAAGGGGGCGTATCAGTCGATGCACGAGTTGACTGACAAGCCGCTTTCGCGAGCAAGCCCGCTCCCACAGGGGTTGTGTGGTGTCAGGTAGATCAGTGTGCACGCCGGCCCGGCTTGAAGCTGTAATGACGGTTGATCCACACCGTCGCCAGTGCGATCAGCGACAAGATCAGCAGTGCCCACGGAAACGACATCGCCCCTGCCCGGTCCAGCAGCAACCCACCGAACAAACCACCGCCGGCAATGGCCACGTTCCAGGAGGTGGTGAGCATCGCCTGCACCACGTCCACATGCTCCCCGGCCGAATCCGCCGCAGCCGTCAGCAGCAACGTCGCCGAACCGCCAAACGACAAGCCCCACACGGCCATGCAGACGTAGATCAGCCACGGCGACGGTGACACCAGCGCCAGCACCAGTGCGGTCACGGCAAACACCGCGAGGCTGATCAGGGTCAGCCAGCGCAGCCAGCGATCCACCAGCAAGCCGATAATCCAGATCCCCACCAGCGAACACAGTCCGAACGCCAGCAACACCAGATCGACGCGCTCGGCCAGTCCGGCCTGCATCAGGAACGGCGCAATGTAGGTGTAGAGAATGTTGTGCCCGAGCATCCAGGTCAGCACCACGAACAGCACTGGCCGCACGCCCGGCAGGCGCAGCGATTGCAGAAGTGGCAGGCGTTCGGCGCTGGCCTGGCCCGGACGGTCCGGCACCGCAATGACGATCCACGCCGCCAGCACCAGGGCCAGCGCCGACATGATCCCGAACGACGCACGCCAACCGATCAGGTTGCCCAGCCAGGTGCCCGCCGGGGTGCCCAGCGACAGCGCCACCGGGGTGCCAAGCATGGCGATCGCCAGCGCTCGCCCCTGCTGATGCACCGGCACGATCCCCCGGGCATAACCGGCCATGATCCCCCACGACAACCCCGCCGCCATCCCGGCGAGGAACCGCGAAGCCAGGGTCAGGCCGTAATGACTGGAGAACGTGGTCACCGTGTTGAACAGCAGGAAGCCGCCGACCGTCATCAGCAGCACCCGCCGCCGTGGCCAGCCTCGGGTGGCCACGGTCAGCGGGATCCCCGCGACAATCGAGCCCAGCGCATACAGCGTCACCAGTTGCCCGGCGAGCACTTCACTGACCTCAAGCCCGGCGCCGATTTGCGGCAGCAGCCCGGCCGGCAGAGTCTCGGTGAGAATGGCGATGAAGCCGGTCATGGCGAACGCCAGCAACGCCGCATACGGCAGTTTTTCGCTGCGGGCGGCGTGATCGATGCGGGTGAATTCGGTGCTTGCGGAGTCGGTCATGACAGGTGCAGCTCCCTTGGAGTCAAGATGACGGAAGATTGTATACAAACCATCCGACCGCCACTCTACCCGACTCGATTCACTGCACCGGCAAAAAATTCAGAAACAGCAGACTCTGCGCGTAATTCAGGCCAATGCGCCGGTAGCGCTCGTCGAGCATCTGGGTCAGCAAGTCGAGCCGCGCGACGATCTTGCCGAACTCGGTGGCAAAACTGAGGTTGCTGCCCTCCTCCGAGATCTCGTTGGAGAACAGCAGCGGCTGGCCTTCCTTGTTCTGGCGCTGGGCCAGAATCCAGGTGGCTTTCTCGATGTTGCGCGCGGCGTTGTGGACGAAGGTCGGGTTGATCGCATCGGTCATGTAGAACTCGATGCGATTGCCATGGGCGGTGACCAGCATGCTGCCGATGGCATAGATGAACGCGCCGACCCGGTCACCGAGAAACTCCGGACTCATCGCGTAACTGAGCGCCGCCAGATCCTTGCGCCCGCCCAGCACCGGCAACGGTTGCTGCTGCTCGACTGCCATACGCACCTGTTTCACCGCCGTGTTGATGTCGAGGAAACCCGACTTGCGCAGTTCTTCCGGGTTGCGCAAATACAGCTTGCCCATCAACCGGTAAAGACTGTTGAGGTTGTCGCGCATCGCCAGCGTGGCCATGCGGTCGACACTGGTCTGCAAGAATTCTTGCGGCTGACCTTCACGCATCTGGGCGAAGAAACCGTTGCCGTCCTGGTGGCTGCAACCGCTGAACATCAACGACGACAGACACGCCAGCAACAGGCACGGGCGGCGAACAACAGCAGCGATCAGGGCACAAACTCTCGGCATGAATTCTCGAACGGGCACATTCCTGCGCGGCGGGCGTCGCCGCATCCTGGCCATGGATAGAGCCGGCAATTGCGAAAAAGTGCAGTGGCGGGGGTGCCCCGTTGATTTTTGGCGAACGAACGACAAGCAAATTAGTCAGTCTTTATATTTGAAATAAACGACTAATCAGCTATAAATTTTTACTTGACGAACATTTAGTATGACTACTTGCGACATCATCCTCTCTGTTTTACCGATGGAACGTCGCGTGCGAAAACAACAACAAAAAGGAAGGTCAACCATGCATCATTCCCGTCACCTGCTTTGCGGCCTAGGACTGTCCCTGATGATCGCCACTGCCAGCGCCCACGCCAGCGGCCTGACCGCTGAACACAAAGCCTTCGGCAAAACCAATGACGGCACGCCCGTCGAGCAATACGTCCTGCGCAACAGCCACGGCATGCAGGCAACCGTCATCACCTACGGCGCGACCCTGCAATCGCTGCTGGTGCCGGACAAACACGGCAAGTCCGCCGATGTGGTGCTGGGTTTCGATGATGTTCAGGGCTACCAAAAGGGCACGGCGTATTTCGGTGCGACCATCGGCCGTTTCGGCAATCGCCTGGCCGACGGCGCGTTCGAACTCGACGGCAAGCGCTATCAGGTACCGCAGAACGACAAGTCCAACGCCTTGCACGGCGGCACGCTGGGTTTTGACAAAAAGGTCTGGAAAGCCGAGCCGGTCAAAGACAAGGACTCGGTCGGTGTGACCCTGACCTATCTATCGGCGGACGGCGAGATGGGCTTCCCCGGCAACCTCACCACGCAAGTGACCTATCGCCTGACTGACAGCAACGAGCTGCGCATCGACTACCAGGCCAGCACCGATAAACCAACGGTGCTGAACCTGACCAACCACAGCTACTTCAACCTCGCCGGCGCCGGCAATGGCGATGTGCTGAAACAGATCACCACCCTGCACGCCAGCCGCTACACGCCGGTGACCGGCAAACTGATCCCGACCGGCGAACTGGCCCCCGTGGCCGGCACGCCGATGGATTTCACCAGGCCCACCGCCATCGGCGCGCACATCAAGGCTGATCACCCGCAACTGAAATTTGCCGAACCGAAACAGGGCGGCTTCGATTTCAACTGGGTGCTGGATAGCAACGGTGACGTGAACAAAGTCGCCGCCGAGGTCAGTGATCCGCAGTCCGGGCGGCATTTGCAGTTGTTCACCAGCGAGCCGGGCGTGCAGTTCTACACCAGCAACTTCCTCGATGGCACGGTCAAGGGCAAGAGTGGCAAGGTCTATCCGCACTGGGGCGCGTTTACCCTGGAGACGCAGCACTATCCGGATGCGCCGAATCAGCCGAGTTTCCCGAGCACGCGACTGGATCCGGGGCAGACTTACAGCCATAGCGTGGTGTTGAAGTTTTCCGCGAAATAACACCGACCGGTGGTGTAGGGATTTAGCGAAACGTCGCACCGACCCGATGGGCTGCGCTGCAACCCTGCTTCTTGGGGGCGCTGCGCGCCCATCGGGGATAAATCCCCTCGCCACAACCCCGATCCACTTCCTTTCTGGAGGCCATTGGAACCCCTGCGCTATCCTGCTGCCCACTAAGGTATCGACCATCAGCACAGGAGGTTTGAATGCGTACCCTCGAACTGGCAGACGTGCAGGTTCCGGTGATTGGCCAGGGCACTTGGCGCATGGGCGAAGATCGCTCGGCGCATCAGCGTGAAGTGGCCGCGTTGCGCCAAGGCATCGAACTGGGCATGACTCTGATCGACACGGCGGAAATGTACGCCGAGGGCGGTGCCGAAACCGTGGTCGGCGAAGCCATCGCCGGCCTGCGCGACCAGGTGTTTCTGGTGAGCAAGGTCTATCCGCACAACGCCAGCCGCCAAGGCATTGCGCAAGCGTGCGAGCGCAGCCTGCGCCGGCTCGACACCGATTACATCGACCTCTATCTGCTGCACTGGCGCGGCCAGTATCCACTGCAAGAAACCGTCGAAGCCTTCGAACGCCTGCGCGAAGATGGCAAGATCGGCCGTTGGGGCGTGTCGAACTTCGACGTCGACGACCTCGAAGAGCTGGCCTCCCCGGCCTGCGCCACCAATCAAGTGCTGTACAACCTGGAAGAGCGCGGCGTCGAATTCGATCTGCTGCCGTGGTGCCAACAGCAGCGCATGCCGTTAATGGCGTACTGCCCGATCGGTCAGGGCGGTGCGATGCTGGCTGAACCGCTGCTGAACACGATTGCCGCTCGTCACAACGTGACCCCGGCGCAGGTTTCGCTGGCGTGGATTCTGCGTCAGGATGGTGTCATTGCGATTCCCAAGGCTGTGCGACCGGAACACGTGCAACTCAATGCACAAGCGGCGCAGTTGCAACTGGATGCCGGGGATCTGGCGGCGCTGGATCAGGTATTCAAAGCGCCACAACGCAAGCAGCGGCTGGCGATGGTCTGAGTCGCTGGCCGCTGGTGAGGGCTTCGCCATGAGAAGCACTGATCAGTACGACCCGTTCAACCTGCAGCGTTTCATCCAGGCCCAGGACCCGGTCTTCGAACGGGTCCAGCGGGAGCTCGACGAGGGGCGCAAGCGCAGCCACTGGATGTGGTTTGTGTTCCCGCAGTTCGCCGGGCTGGGTGGCAGCGAGATGTCCCGGCGCTTCGCCATTCAGTCTGCCGCGGAGGCCCGGGCCTATCTGGCCCACGACCTGCTCGGCGCGCGGCTGCGCATCTGCACGCAGTTGGTGTTGAATATCCGCCAGCGTTCGATTGCCGAGATTTTCGGCCATCCCGATGACCTGAAATTCCACTCCTCAATGACCCTGTTTGCGCAGTTCAGCGCCGACGACTGCCCGTTCACTCAAGCACTGGAGCGCTACTTCCACGGCATCCTCGACGAATGGACCCTGCAACTGCTGGACTCAAAACAGGCCCAGTTGCCCCCCGATCAGGGTTGAGAAATCGTCGTCGACGAACGGCAGAATCGCATCCGCCACCGGTTGCAGCTGGCGGCTGATGTAGTGGTCGTAGTCGATCGCGGCACGGCGCACTTCCAGTGGTTCCGGCCCGGCCAGGGTGATGACGTAACTGATCCAGCCACCGTTCTGGTACTGCCGCGGACGACCGTGCTGCACGTTGTAATCGTCGGCCAGCCGCGCCGCACGAACATGCGGCGGTACGTTGCGTTCGTAGTCGTCGAGGGTACGGCGCAGGCGCTTGCGGTACACCAGGCGCTCATCGAATTCCCCGGCGAGGGTCTTGCGCACGTAATCACGCACGTAATCCTGATACGGCTTGCGCTGGAAGATCCGCTCGTAGAGCTCCTGCTGGAACTGCCGCGCCAGCAGCGACCAGTCGGTACGCACGGTTTCCAGGCCCTTGTAGACCATTTCTTCGCTGCCGTCGGCGCGGGTCACCAGCCCGGCGTAACGCTTCTTGCTGCCCTCTTCCGCACCACGAATGGTCGGCATCAGAAAGCGTTTGTAGTGGGTTTCGTACTGTAATTCGAGGGCGCTTTGCAGGCCGTATTCCTCGCGCACATGCTCGTACCACCAGTCGTTGACATGCTTGACCAGCGCCCGCCCGATCTGCGCCGCTTCCTCCTGCCCATGCGGGCGGCGCAGCCAGACAAAGGTCGAGTCGGTGTCGCCGTAGATCACCGCATGGCCCTGCGCTTCGATGAGCTGGCGCGTGCGCAACATGATCTCGTGGCCGCGCAGGGTGATCGACGACGCCAGGCGCGTATCGAAAAACCGGCAACCGCTGGAGCCGAGCACGCCGTAGAAGGCGTTCATGATGATCTTCAGCGCCTGCGAGAGTGGCGCGTTGTGCTCGCGCTTGGCGGTCTCGCGGCCTTCGGCGACCCGCGCGACAATCGATGGCAGGCAATGCCGGGTGCGCGAGAAACGCGCGCCGCGAAACCCCGGCACCGAATCGGCATCGTCCGGATGCAGCAGACCTTCGATCAGCCCCACCGGGTCGATCAGAAAGGTGCGGATGATCGACGGGTAAAGACTCTTGTAGTCGAGCACCAACACCGACTCGTACAACCCCGGCTGCGAATCCATGACAAAGCCGCCAGGGCTGGCCTGTGGCGGATTGGTCCCCAGATTCGGCGCAACAAAGCCCTGACGGTGCATCAGCGGCATATACAAATGGGTGAACGCCGCCACCGAGCCGCCGCTGCGATCCGCCGGCAGGCCGGTGACGCTGGCGCGTTCGAGCAAAAACGTCAGCAGTTCGGTCTTGGCGAAGATCCGCGTGACCAGTTCACAGTCCTTGAGGTTGTACTTGGCGAGCGCCGGTTTGTCCTCGGCGAACATGCGGTTGATTTCGTCCATGCGCTGGTACGGGTTGTCGATCGACTTGCCCTCGCCGAGCAGGGTCTGAGCGACGTTTTCCAGGCTGAACGAAGGGAAACTCCAGGTCGCCGAACGCAACGATTCGATGCCGTCGATGATCAGCCGCCCCGCTGCCGAAGCAAAGTAATGGGTGCGGCTGCCGTGTTCGCGCCACTGCATTTCGTCTCCACCACGGCCGATTTTCAGCGGTACACCGAGGCGTCGCGCGTGTTCGTGGAGAATACGCAGGTCAAACTGCACCAGGTTCCAGCCGATGATCGCGTCCGGGTCGTGGCGGGCGAACCATTCGTTGAGTTTCTTCAGGATCACGGTGCGCGAATCGCAATACTCCAGATCGAAGTCGACGATGCTCGCGTCACCGTTGGGCGCGCCGAGCATGTACACCTGACGCTGGCCGCAGCCTTCGAGGGCGATGGAATACAGCTCGCCGGTTTCGGTGGTTTCGATGTCCAGCGAGACCAGCCGTAGTTGCGGTCGGTACTTGGGATCCGGTTTGAGCTGGGCGTTGAGCAATACGCCGTCGGCATCAGGCGTACCGCCGAACAGCACCGGCGCGGTGATGAAACGCTCCATGAGGTAGCGCTCCGGCGGGCGCACGTCGGCCTCGAAGACGTCGACGCCGGCGCGGCTGAGTGCGGTTTCCAGACGCATCAACTGGCCGTGTTGCTGGCAATACAGCCCGAGCACCGGGCGATGCTCGAAATCCTGCAGGGCCAACGGGCGCAGTTCGACGTTTTTTTCGTCGTGCAGCAGACGCTCGGCCGCCTCGCGCTGTACGGCGGGGATAAACGCCACCGACGTCTGCGGCGCCAACCGCACACGGCGCGGCCCGGCGTCGGTCGCCAGCCAGAACTCGACTTCGGTGCCGGCCGGGGTATCGCGCCAATGCCGGGTCAGGACGAAGCCCTGCTGTAAATCCACCGCTGCAACCTCTGGAATTGAATCAGAGGGGCATTCTACGCTGCCCTTCAAGGGATAACCCCATCCCCTCACCACAGAGTTCACCCACCACAGAGCTGGGGTGATCGGGAAATAGTTGGGCAAATGACGTTTTTTGCGTGCTATCTGCCGCTTTGCCACCTTGCCCTGCGCGCAAGGGTCTACGATGCTTGGAGAACAACGACAACACCTGAGTAACTGCCATGAAGACCGTCGCCCAACTGCTCAAGCTCAAAGATCAGAAAAATCAGGAAGTGCACCAGATAAAGCCCGGTCACATGGTGCTCGAAGCACTGATGAAGATGGCCGAGAAAAACGTCGGCGCCTTGCTGGTGGTGGAGAACGACGAAGTGCTGGGCATCATCAGCGAACGCGACTACGCGCGCAAACTGGTGTTGCACGGGCGTTCGTCGGTAGGCACGCCGGTGCGCGACATCATGGTTTCGCCGGTGATCACCGTGGACACCCACCAGACTGTCGACACCTGCCTGGGCATCATGTCCGACAAACGCCTGCGCCACTTGCCGGTGGTGGAGAACGGCAAGCTGATCGGCCTGCTGTCGATCGGCGACCTGGTGAAAGAGGCGATTGCCGAACAGGCGGAGCTGATCAAACAGCTGGAGCAATACATTCGCGGGGAGTGACCTGCAAAATCCCCCCTGTAGGAGTGAGCCTGCTCGCGATAGCGGTCTGTCAGTCACAACATTTCTGACTGATACATCGCTATCGCGAGCAGGCTCACTCCTACAGTTGGTTCTGCGCGGTGTTCAGGACGGCCAATGCCGGGCAAACACCGGTGCCAGCACCGGATGCCGGTCGATGCGCTGCAACCACGCATAAAACCCCGGACGGGTCTGGCGCAAGTGCTCACGGCTGCCCGCCCAGCGCGTCACCACCGCTGCCAGCACATCCAGTGCTCCCGGCGTTTCGTCGTCCAGGTACAGTTCGGCGGAAAACTGGTCGGCAAACACTTCCCAACCCCAGTGCAAGTGCTCGCGGGCGCCGGCCACCAGGTTTTGCCGCGAGGCTTCGTCGGGCATCACCAGCCAGCGCTCGGGGTAATCGATGACGCCAATGGCCGCGTAACAATTGCTGGCGATGTAGACCATGCCGCGAATCGCCTGATCGCGATCAGCCGCCGTGGTCGGCAACAGGCCAGACTTGGGAAAGCTCAGACCCAGATGAATCAGAATCGCCACGCTTTCGGTGATTGCACTACCGTCGGGCAATTGCAGGGTCGGCACCTGTTTCAGTGGATTGAGGCGTGCCAGCGCCTCGGCGGCTTCGCTCGACGCTTCGATATCAATGAAGCGGTACGCGATCTGGCACAACTCCAGCGCCGCTTCGATGGCCGCTGCGCCCGAGTTTCTGTGCCCGTAAAGTTGATACATGACGCCCCCCTTTCACTTGTGTGCGCGGTCTTCAGGGTCAACTGTAGCTGCTTCGCCGCCAACGGCAGGCTCAACCCTTGGCCATGCAGCGCTTGTAGCGCTCATCCACCCGTTTGGCAAACCACGCGGTGGTCAGTTTGCAGGTGATTTTCGGGCTCTGCAGCACGATCCCCGGCAACACCGCGCGCGGCAAGGTCTTGCCTTCGGCCTGCTCGGCCAGTTCGAACACCCGTCGATAAAGTCTGGTTTCTTCGAATTCCAGGGTCTTGCCCTGTTCCAGTTGATCGCGGATGGTCGGGTTGCGCATGCCCAGCGACTTGCCGAGGGTGCGCACCGCCAGCTCGGTGCTGCCGGGCATGATCGAGTCGTAGCGAATCAAGTCGCCATCCAGCGCCAACGGGATTCCCGAGGCACGGCTGACCGCGTTCTGAAACGCCGCATTGCGGCTGGCGTACCAACCGGCATTGAAGTCGGCAAAACGGTACAGCGGTTCGCGGTAACTCACCGGATAGCCGAGCAAATGGGCAATGCCGAAGTACATGCCGCCACGACGGGTGAACACTTCGTGGCGGATCGTACCGTTGAGCGGATACGGGTAAGCCTTGGCATGCTGCTCGGCAAATTCGATGCTGACCTGCATTGGGCCGGCGGTGTGCACCGGGTTGAAGCCACCGAACAAGGTGCGCCCCATCGGCACCATGCCAATGAAATCGTCGAAGATCGCACTCAACTCTTTCTCGCTGCGCGCAGCGCTCAGGCGTTCGCTGTAGGTTTTGCCGGTGGGCGAACGCACGGCCAGGGCGGCGCTGACCAGCATTCCGGGGATGTGCGCCTTGCCGGCGCGGCGGTCGATTTCGTCGCGGGCGATCTTGCCCAGGCCCGGCACCGTCGGGTCGACCTGAAACGTCGATTCCTGCTCGGCCACGGCCAGCACCGAACACAGGTTTTGCGTGGTCGGACTGATGTCCTGCGCGGCGAACGCGGCGTAGATATCAGTGGCCCAGCCCTGACGGTCAGGCACTTTTGCCGGCATCAGCCGCACGATCTCGGCCTTCACTTCGGCGGGTGTGCGCGGCGCTGGCTCTTGATTGCGCTGGCCGGCGCAACCGGCGAGCACCAGCAGCGCGGCGAGGGTGATCAGTAATCGAGGGGTGTGCATAGCGCTCCTTGGCATGCGGTGAGCCGGGTTCACCATACGATCAAAGGTGTGGCGCAGGCTAGGACTGCAGCAACGAAACACTGTTCCCATGAAGACCGGGATCTTTGTAGCAAGGGAGCTTGCTCCCGCAGAGTCGCGAAGCGGCCCCCGCTTCCTGGATAGAAGCGGATTGCCAGGCAGTCCAGCGGGAGCAAGCTCCCTCGCCACAGAATCTCAGCCAAAAATGAAAAAGGCCCCGCAGCTCCACCGCTGCGGGGCCTTTTTCCGTCTGGCTGACAAACTGGCCGCCCCGCCCTGCTGATCCATACTTGCTGCACAGCAAACGGAGGACAGGCCCATGAACCGCAGCGACGTACTGATCATCGGCGCCGGCCCGACCGGTCTGGTGCTGGCTCTGTGGCTGAGCAAACTGGGCGTGCGCGTGCGCATCCTCGACAAGACCTCCGCCCCCGGCACCACCTCGCGGGCGCTGGCGGTGCAGGCGCGGACCCTGGAGTTGTACCGGCAGCTGGACCTGGCTGACACCGTGGTGCGCAACGGTCACAAGGTCGCCGCAGCGAATTTCTGGGTCAAGGGCAAACCGGTCGCACAGTTGCCGCTCACGCGCATCGGCGAAGGCCTGACGCCCTACTCGTTCATCGAAATATTCCCTCAGGACCAACACGAACGGCTGCTGCTCGAACGCCTCGAAGACTATGGCGTGGTGGTTGAGCGCAACACCGAACTTGAGAGCTTCGAAGAAACCGCTGACGGCCTCACGGCGCATCTGCGTTTACCGGACGGGCAACAGGAAGTCTGCCAAGCGTGCTTTCTGGCTGGCTGCGACGGCGCGCGCTCGGTGGTGCGCAAAACCCTCGACACCGGTTTTCCCGGCGGCACCTATCAGCAGATTTTCTACGTCGCGGATGTCCAGGCCAGCGGCCCGGCGCTCAATGGTGAACTGCACCTGGATCTGGACGAAGCGGATTTTCTCGCGGTATTCCCGCTAGCCGGCGAAGGCCGGGCACGGCTGATCGGCACGGTGCGCGACGAACGCGCCGATCACGCCGAAACCCTGCAGTTTGCCGACGTCAGCAGCCGCGCCATCGAACACCTGAAAGTGCACATCGACGAGGTCAACTGGTTCTCCACCTACCGCGTGCATCACCGCGTGGCCGAGCACTTTCGCAGTGGCCGGGCGTTTCTGCTCGGCGATGCCGCGCACGTGCACAGCCCCGCCGGTGGCCAGGGCATGAACACCGGCATCGGCGATGCGATCAACCTGGCGTGGAAACTCGCCGCCGTGCTCGACGGCAGCGCCACGGCGCAACTGCTCGACAGCTACGAAACCGAACGCATCGCCTTCGCCCGCCGACTGGTCTCGACCACCGACAAGGTGTTCACCTTCGTCACCGCCGAGGGGCGCATCGCCGACCTGCTGCGCACGCGCCTGGCACCGTTTCTGATCCCGAAAATGGCCACGTTCGAGGCCAGCCGCGAGTTCCTGTTTCGCACCGTCTCGCAAGTCACCCTCAACTATCGCGGCATGCCGCTGAGCCAGGGCAGCGCCGGCCACGTGCACGGCGGCGACCGCTTGCCGTGGGCGCATGATGGTGAGGGCGATAATTACGAGCCGCTGCGGCAGCCCTGCTGGCAGGTGCATGTGTACGGCGACACCAGCGACGAGATGATCGCCTGGTGCAATGAACACCATCTGCCGCTGCACGTGTTCGACTGGCGACCGGCGTTTGAAACGGCGGGGGTGGGGCGTAACGGGTTTTATTTGTTGCGCCCGGATACTTATGTGGCAATTGCCGATAACAGTGCTGATCCGAAGGTGATCGAACGGTATTTCCGCGATCACGGGATCCGACCCTACTTCAACTGCCCCTGACACAGCACAAAAAACTGTAGGAGTGAGCCTGCTCGCGATAGCGGTGTGTCAGTCAAAAATGCTGTGACTGATACACCGCTATCGCGAGCAGGCTCACTCCTACAGGGGCTATGCGCTGGGGTTCAGATCCCGGCCAATGCCAGGTCCATCGCAAAGTAGGTGAAGATCAGGTCCGCACCCGCACGCTTGATCGCGCCCAGGCTTTCACGCACCACACGATCCTCGTCGATCGCACCGGCCTGCGCGCCGAACTTGATCATCGCGTACTCACCGCTGACCTGGTACGCCGACAGCGGCAGGTTCGAGGCTTCACGAATGTCGCGGATGATGTCGAGGTACGCACCGGCCGGTTTGACCATCAGCGCGTCGGCACCTTCCTGCTCATCCAGCAGCGATTCACGCAAGGCTTCGCGGCGGTTCATCGGGTTCATCTGATAGCTTTTGCGGTCGCCCTTGAGCGCGCTGCCGCCGGCTTCGCGGAACGGGCCATACAGCGCCGAGGCGAACTTGGTCGAATAGGCCATGATCGGAATCTGCGTGAAACCTGCGTCATCCAGCGCCCGGCGAATCGCCCGCACCTGGCCGTCCATCGCCGCCGATGGCGCGATCACATCAGCACCGGCACGGGCAGCGGCTACTGCCTGTTTGCCGAGGTTGATCAGGGTCTGGTCGTTGTCGACTTCATGGTTGTGCATCACGCCGCAATGGCCGTGATCGGTGTATTCGCAGAAGCAGGTGTCGGACATCACGATCATTTCCGGTACCGCGTCCTTGGCAATGCGCGACATGCGCGAGACCAGGCCGTTTTCGCGCCAGGTGTCGCTGCCGTTGGCGTCCAGGTGATGGGACACGCCGAAGGTCATCACCGACTTGATGCCGGCACGGGCATAGCGCTCGATCTCGCTGGCCAGCTTGCGCTCGGGAATACGCATCACCCCCGGCATGCTCTTGATCGGCACGAAGTCGTCGATTTCTTCTTCGACGAAAATCGGCAGCACCAGATCATTCAGGCTGAACTCGGTTTCCTGGAACAGACTGCGCAGGCTCGCATTGCGGCGCAGACGGCGGGGACGTGCTTCGGGGAACTGGCTGGACATGGTGCTTCCTGAAAACGGCAGATGAGACAAAAGTCGTAGGGGGCGAAGCTTATGCCTTCGGTGGGCGCAGGTACAAACCTGGATCAATCAAGAGTGCATTACCGGGAGCGCAATAATCTTTCAGCCAGCACACGTTTTCCTGTAGGAGTGAGCCTGCTCGCGATGACGGTGTATCAGTCGACATCCATGTTGGCTGACACGACGCCATCGCGAGCAGGCTCATTCCTACAAGGGGGTCATGCGCAAATCAGGAAGGAATGGTCAGGCCTCGAATGACCGCCGGGCGCGCCACAAAGCGCTCCAGCACCCGGGTGACGTTGGGGAAATCATTGATCCCGACCAGATCCCCGGCCTCGTAGAACCCGATCAGGTTGCGCACCCACGGGAACGTGGCGATGTCGGCGATGGTGTAGCGCTCGCCCATGATCCAGTCGCGACCTTCCAGGCGTTTGTCGAGCACGTTGAGCAGGCGTTTGCTCTCCTCGACGTAGCGGTCACGCGGACGCTTGTCCTCGTAGTCCTTGCCGGCGAATTTGTTGAAGAAACCGAGCTGACCGAACATCGGGCCGATACCGCCCATCTGCCACATCAGCCACTGAATGGTTTCGTAACGCAGCGCACCTTCCTGCGCCAGCAACTGGCCGCTCTTGTCGGCGAGGTAGATCAGGATTGCGCCGGACTCGAACAGCGGCAGCGGTTGGTCCTCGGGGCCGTGGGGGTCGAGGATCGCCGGAATCTTGTTGTTGGGGTTCAGCGACAGGAACTCGGGGGACATCTGGTCCTGCGTGTCGAAGCCCACGCGGTGCGGCTCGTACGGCAGGCCGATCTCTTCGAGCATGATCGAGACCTTGACGCCGTTGGGGGTCGGCAGGGAATAGAGCTGAATCCAGTCAGGGTACTGCGCCGGCCATTTGTGGGTGATCGGGAACGCGGACAGATCGGTCATGGGAAGCATCCAGTCACAAATTAAAGGCCTGAGCATAATCCATGACCGGCCGCTCCAGCTCGGGTTCTTTGCTGGCCGGAAACGTCCCGTACTTAAATCCGCAACATCCTGTGGTTAACCTCTGCCACCAGTCGCTCATCGTTGCCGTTAGAGTGCGGCGCACCGGCGCGAGTCGAACCAAATCGGCCTCAGGGGACTCTGAGCTATGCCTTTCGCAAAGGAAGCGCGACACACGACATGGAGAACGCCCGGTGCTGGGAGCCCGAGGCGCAAGGGTTTGTCAGCCTTAACCAAATTTGCTGAAGAACCTTTTATTCAATGACGAACCTCATGAGATTCGCCAAACGCTTCAAACATCGCGCCTATGTGGCCTTGCCCTCCCTGCTGGCGGTGAGTGCGCTGACGTTGTCGCTGGAATCGAGCCAGATTCGCGCACAACCGGTGGACGGCACCCAGACCCTGATCTTTCTGCGCCACGCGGAAAAACCTGCCGGTGGGCTCGGCCAGCTCAACTGCCAAGGGCTGAACCGCGCGATCGAACTCTCGACCCTGCTGCCGGAAAAATTCGGCAAGGCCGATTACGTGTTCGCCGCCAACCCGACGCGCAATGTCGAGGAAGGTGAGCTGGACAATTCCTACAGCTACATCCGCCCGCTGATGACCATCAGCCCCGCCGCGATCAAGCTCGGCCTGCCGGTGAACATCGAGTACTCCGCCAACGACACCAGCGACCTGGCGCGTGAACTGACCGAAGACAAATACCACAACTCAACGATCTACACCGCGTGGTCCCACGGTTATCTGCCGGAGCTGATCAACAAGGTCGCGGGCAACGCGGTTGGCGAGAAGCAATCCATCACCGAAGACTGGGCGGCCGGCGACTTCGATTCGCTGTACGTACTGACCCTGACCTGGCACAACGGCAAGGCCAGTTTGCAGAGCCACAGCTACAAGCAGGGGCTGGATAACGGCAAAGTGACTTGCCCGACTTGATGTCTGCGGTGCCTGTGCCGGCCCTTTCGCGAGCAAGCCCCGCCCACAGGGGATCTGCGTCAGGCACACAATGTCAGCCCCGTGAAGATCCGATGTGGGAGTTTGCAGAGCTACTGCTACAAGCAGGGGCTGGATAACGGCAAGGTGACTTGCCCGACTTGATGTCTGCGGTGCCTGTGCCGGCCCTTTCGGGAGCAAGCCCGCTCCCACAGGGGATCTGCGTCAGGCACACAATGTCAGCCGAGTGAAGATCCAATGTGGGAGCGGGCTTGCTCGCGAATAGGCCCGCAAGATCACCCTCAAACCCGCTGATTCAGCCGCTCGCGCAGGTACTCAAGCACCGCCTCGCGCTCCCCGGCAAACTCGATCCGCCCACCCTTCTTCTCGCGCTGGAACGCATACATCGGGTCGTAATACTCGCGCAGCAACACACTGATCCAGTCACGGAACATCTCGACCGAACCGCTACGCGCCTGCTCGGCCAGGGCCTCTTCCATCTGCAGGAACATCCGCTGATGGCGTTCGCCACCCAGCCGGCGTTGAATATTGTTCAAACTCGCAATCAAGCGTTCGGCATACAGCGCATAGCCCTGCTCGCCATGCACGGTGACGAACTCGGCGTGCAGGTCGATCACATAATCCTGCAGGATCCGCTCGACTCGACGCTCCAGGCTGTCTTCCAGCCAGACCATCGGGGCCACTTGCATTGCGCGGTACAGTGGCAATGGCAAGGCGCAACTGCCGACCACCCGACTCTCGTCTTCCAGCACAAACTGTTGGATGCCGCCGGCGCGTTTTTTCAGCACATCAACGGCGAGACGGTTCTCAAAATCGATGTTGCCCGGTTGGCCGGTCGCACGTTTGCCGAAACTCGATCCCCGATGATTGGCGTGCCCCTCCAGATCCAGGCCATTGCTCAACTGCACCAGCACTTCGGTCTTGCCGGTACCGGTCATGCCACCCAGCAAGACCAGGTCGCACTCGGCCACAGCCTGATCAACGGTTTCCAGCAGGAACGTACGCATGGCTTTGTAGCCACCGCCGACTCGCGGGTAATCAATCCCGCCCTCTTCCTTGATCCACTGCTGAACGATCTGCGAGCGCAGGCCGCCACGAAAGCAATACAGGTAGCCGTCAGGATGGGCACGAGCAAACTCGACCCAGCCTTGAATGCGCTGTTCCCTGACCTCGGCAGACACCAGCCGCTCACCCAGAGCGATGGCAGCTTGTTGCCCATGCTGCTTGTAGCAGGTCCCTACCTGCTCACGCTCGCGGTCGTTCATCAGCGGCAAGTTGACCACGCCGGGAAATGCGCCGTGGGCAAACTCGACCGGCGCACGGGCATCCATCAGCGGCCGTTCGTTGAGGAAAATATCGCGGTAGTCAATGCAGTCGCGTGACATCAAATCACCTCGACTGCGTGGGTCTGTCGCTCGACCAGCTCGCCGATCGGCGCCAGGTTCAGGCCCAGTTCGGCGGCCACCGCGAGGAACTCGGCGTTGCCTTCCGGGGTGACCGCGATCAGCAGGCCGCCGCTGGTCTGCGGATCGCACAGCACACGCTTGTGCAGCTCCTGCAAACGGCCAAGCTTGCTTGAATAGCTGTCGAAGTTGCGCAAGGTACCGCCGGGCACGCAGCCCTGTTCGAGGTAATACTCGACGCTGTCCAGACGCGGCACGTGGTTGTAGCCGATACGCGCGGTCAGATGGCTGCCGTCGGCCATTTCCACCAGATGCCCGAGCAGGCCGAAACCGGTGACGTCGGTCATCGCGGTAACACCGGTGAGTTTGCCGAAGCGGCTGCCGGGTTTGTTCAGGGTGCACATCCAGTCGCGGGCCACGCCGACATCGTCGGGGCGCAATTTGCCCTTCTTCTCGGCGGTGGTGAGAATGCCGATACCCAGTGGCTTGGTCAGGTACAGCAGGCAACCGGCCGTGGCGGTGTCGTTACGCTTCATGTGGCGCTTTTCGACCAGTCCGGTCACGGCCAGACCGAAGATTGGCTCCGGCGCATCGATCGAGTGTCCACCGGCCAGCGGAATGCCGGCAGCGTCACACACCGCACGTCCGCCGCGAATCACTTCCCGCGCCACTTCCGGCGCCAGCACATTGACCGGCCAGCCGAGGATCGCAATCGCCATCAACGGATCACCGCCCATCGCATAGATGTCGCTGATTGCGTTGGTCGCGGCAATCCGGCCGAAGTCGTACGGATCGTCGACAATCGGCATGAAGAAGTCCGTGGTCGACACCACACCGCGCTCGGCATCGATTTCGTATACCGCCGCGTCATCACGCGAGGCATTGCCGACCCACAGTTTCGGATCGAGGTTTTGCGCACCGCTACCGGCCAGAATCACTTCCAGCACCTGCGGGGAAATCTTGCAGCCACAACCGGCACCGTGGCTGTATTGGGTCAGACGAATCGGCTCGCTCATGGGAGAGTCTCTGGCAGTTGATGGGGCGGATTCTAGCAGAGCGCAAGGCGGCTGATTTTTGCGCAGAATGTCCGGCCCCCTTCGCGAGCAAGCCCGCTCCCACATTTGATCGCAGCCATTCACAAATCCTGCTTTCACTGAAGATCCCCTGTGGGAGCGGGCTTGCTCGCGAAAGCTTTCGACTGGTCGCCGCGGCTTCACGGCCGGAGACTCTGTGCAGGCACAAAAAAACCGCCCTTTCGGGCGGCTAAAGTGCTTCGACCATGATTCAGAAGCTTTGACTGAAGCTGATGTTGAACGCGCTGTCGTTGTTGTCGCTCGACACCTGGCCCGAGTAACTGATGCCCAGCTTGCCGGTCGGGGTGACCTGGAAGTCGATGCCGGCTTCGAGCAGTGCGCTGTCCTTGGCAATCGGCACGCCCTGGGTGCTGAACGAGGCGCCGCCGTCGATGAAGGTCAGATCAGCGTCTGGTTTGGTGTCGCCGTAGGCATGACGCCAGCCGATGGCGGCACGTGGCGTCAGTTGGCTGCCGTTGGCCAGGGTCACCAACTTGCCGACGCGCACCCCGAGGGTCGAATAGGTGATGTCCTGATCGGCGTCGGCCTTCAGGCGCCCCACTCCGCCTTTTTCCTTGGCGGTGTCGCTGTCGTAGTTGACGTAGGCAAGCCCTGCGAACGGTTCGATGGCAACCCCGGCGGCGCTGATCGCGTAGCCCACTTCACCGAACACCTGAGCACTGCGCGCGTCGTAATCGGCCTTCAGGCGATCATTGTAGCTGCCGACGCTGACATCGCGTTTGGTCTCGATGCTGTGCCAGCTGTAAGCCGCGCCGAGGCGCACGGCCAGTGCATCGAACTGCGAGTTCAGATAACCCGCCAGGTGGTAGGTGTCGACCTTGGCATCGGAGTTGCGGTCATGTGCGTTGAGGTTGCTGCGGGTGTAGCCGGCCGCCATCCCTGCGCGCCAGGTGTCATCAAGCGCCTTGTCGGTACCGAGCATGAAACCGCCGAGGTTGCGATCGACTTTCGCCGTGTTGCTGTCGCCGCCCATGTCACCCCAGGCACCGATGGCCCGAATCCAGCCGACCATTTCATCGTGGCAACCGTTGCTGCTCAGTTGCGTGTCGCTCGGCGCCAGCGTTCTGCGTGGGTCGTCCGAGGCGCTGCACGATGGTTGGCGCATGCGGTCATTGACCGCTTCACGGATGAAGCGCGAATCCTCAAGCATGGCGCTGGCGGTGCTGGCGTGGATTTCGCCGGACAGGCTGTCGAAAGCATTACGCGCACCGGCCACACTGAGGTTGACGATCTGGTTCTGCAGCGCCGCGCCGGCCGCTCCGTTGTTGGTCAGAGCCGTGGCGGTGCCGCGCTGGTTACCGGTGGCCGCGACGTCGGCGAACGAGTTGCCGTTGCGACTCACGGCCAGGGTGACCGAATCGGCAGCGTAGACCAGCGAGCTGTCGAGGAACGCGTACTGCGGCAGATCGGCCGCACTGAAGGTGCCGGACACACCGCCACCCGCGGTGATCAACGAGTAAGTGGTGTTGCCGGTGAACGGCGCAAGGCTGTTGACCGCCAGACCACCGCCCAGGGCGGCCGTGCCACCCACTGCCAGCGGCGTGGCGGTTGGCGAACTGACTGTCAGCGCCAGCACACCATCACTGGCGTTGGTCAGGTTACCGGCCACGCTCAAGGTCCCGTCGGTGCCACCGGAAGCCACCACACCGTGGTTGACCACCGAACCGACGCTGCCGTTGCCGCTGAGGCCTGCGCCGTTGGCGACGGTGACCTGCCCACCCAGCGAAGCCCGGGCTGCACGGCTGCCGACTTGCAGCACGCCTTGATCGACGGACACGGTGCCGCTGAACGGCTGATTACCGGTCAGCAACAAGCTGCCCGCACCGCGTTTGGCCAGCGCGCCGATACCGCTGAGGACGCCATTGAACTGGCCATTGGCATTCTGCTGGAACACCAGCGAGGCGTTGTCGGCGATGTTGCCTTGCAGGCTGGTGGTGTTACCGATCAGCGTACCGCCGCTGACTGTGGTGCCACCGCTGTAGGTGTTGGCGCCTGTGAGGATCAGGGTGCCGGAGTCAAGTTTCTCGATACCACCGGTGCCGATCAGCGGCACATCGATTTCGGCGCTGGCGCCGGCATTCACCCGCACCGGTGCAAGCGTACCGTCCGCACCATTGACCGGCGTCAGTGTACCGCCCGCCCCCGGCACCAGGCTGTAACCACCGGCGAGGAACTGCAGGCCGGTGAAGTTCTGATTGCTCTGCACGGTAACGACACCTGGCTGGCCGCCGAACACCGCGAACTGACCATTGGACGCCAACGCCTGAGTGCCGCTCGGATCGGTCCAGTTGGTCCCCGGGCCCCACACGCCACTGCCGCCGCCGATGCTGCCGTCAGGGTTGGTGGTGCCGCCGTTCCAGAACTGCACTTCGCCCGGAGTGCCCTGTACCAACAGGTTGATCTGATTGGCAATCGCGGTTTGCAGGGTCAGGTTGGCCGCCGACACCGGCAGGCTACCGTAGACCAGACCGTTGTCGGTCAGGCTGCCGCCGTAACGGAACAGTTGATAGACCCCGGTACCGAAGCCGCCGGCGTTGCTGATGTTCAGCGTACCGTCGAGGGTCAGGTTGCCGGCGACATTGACCACCGTGGTAGAGCTGGCGGCCGAGCCGAGGCTGAAGTCCAGATTGGTGCCCGAGGACAGTGCCAGCGCACCGACCGACAACGGTGTGGCCGCGCCGCCACCCGTCAGCGTTGCACCGCTGGCCAGTTGCACGTTGCCGCCCAGTTGCCCGCTGCCGCCGACTTTCGCGCCGCTGGCGACGTTGACGTTGGCGCTGTTGAGCACGCCGTTGACGATCAGGTTGCCGGCCTGCACCGAGGTGTCGCCGGTGAAGGTGTTGTTGCCAGTCAGCAACAGCTGGCCGGTGCTGGTTTTGTTCAGCGTGCCCGCGCCGGTGAGGTTACCGGTGTAGCTGCCATCGGCGTTCTGCGCGAAGGTCAGCGCCGCATTGTTGACGATGGCGCCTTGCAGGCTGCTGGTGTCGCCAGTGGTACTGCCGCCGTTCAGCGTGGTCCCGCCGCTGTAAGCGTTGGCGCCGCTGAGCAGCAGATCGCCGCTACCGTTTTTCACCAGGCTGCCGGTGCCAGTGACGGCGCCGAGCAGCGTGGTGTTCTGGTTGCCGGCCAGGGTCAGTTGCGCACCGAGGTTGACGGCATTCGCCAGTTGCAGCGTCGAAGTGCTGTCGAGGGTGCCGTTGCCGGTCACGCTCAGTGCGCCGCTGCTGATTGCGCTGTTGTTACCCAGCACCAGCGTGCCGCCAGCGAGCTGAGTGCCGCCGCTGTAGGTGTTGCTGCCGTTGAGGGTCAGGCTCGATGCGCCAGTCTTGATCAGGCTGCCCGCTCCGCTGACTACGCCGTCGAGGGTCAAGGCGTTGCTGCCGGCGACGCTCAGGCCACCATTGAGCACCACATTGTTGGCGAGGCTGACCGCCGCGTTGCTGTCCAGCGCCGTGCCGTCCGCAGCGGTCAACACGCCGGTACCGAGCGCCGAGTTATTGCCCACGATGATCTTGCCGCCGTTGAGTGCGGTGCCGCCGGTGTAGCCGTTGGCGGCGTTGAGCACCAGCGTGCCGCTGTCGTATTTGCCCAGGGTACCGGCGCCGTTGAGCGCTACGCCGAGGGTTGCGGTGGCGTTCGGATCGACCCGCACCGTAGCGTTGCCCAGCGAGCCATTGACCAGGTTCAGCGCTCCCGCCGTGCCGTTCTGCAGGCTGTAGCCATCGGTGACGAACTGCAGGCCGGTGATGGTTTGTGCACCGTTGACGGTGACCGTGCCCGGCGCGCCCTGGAACACCGCGAAGTTGTTGGTCCAGGCCTGATTGGTGGTGCCGTTGACGTCGGTCCAGTTGGTGGTGCCGGTGCCCCAGGTGCCACTGCCGCCATCGACCGAACCGTTGGCCACCAGTTGGTTGCCATCCCAGAACTGCACGGTGACGCCCGGTGCGGTGACCAGCAGGTTGATCTGGTTGGCCAGCGCGGTTTGCAGGGTCAGATCGCCCGGAGTGACGCTGCCCGGCACCGTGCCGATCAGCATGCCGTTGTCGGTCAGGCCACCGGTGTAGTTGATCAGGCGATACACGCCGCTGCCAAAACCACCGATGTCGCTGACGTTGAGAGTGCCGTCGAGGGTCAGGTTGCCGCCGACATTGACCAGCGCATTACCGCCACCGGAGACCGGAGCGCCGAGGCCGACATCGAAGTTCGAGTTGCCGTTAAGCACCAGCGAATCCATCGACAGAGTACTGCCGGTCGCGCCCGCCAGATGCCCGCCATCGGCCACCGTCACCGCACCGGTCAAGGTGCCGCTGCCGCCGAGGGTGCCGCCACTGTTGACCAACACGTTACCGCTGGCCAGTGAACCATTGACCTGCAAGGTGCCGGCGTTGACGTTGGTGTCGCCGGTCAGGTCGCTGGTACCGCTGAGGGTCAGGGTGCCCGTGCCGAGTTTGCTCAGCCCGCCGTCACCGCTGAGGATGCCGGCGAAGGTGCTGCTGACATTGTTGCCGCCCAGGGTCAGGGTGTTGCCGGTACCGACCAGCGCGGTACCGCTGCCAGTCAGGCTGGCGAGGCTGCCCGAAGCGCCGAGGTTCAGTGCCGCGCCGCCAGCGAGATTGACGGTGGCGTCGTTGCCCAGTGCCGTGCCGCTGAGGGTGGTCAGGCTGCCGGAGAGCACATCGAAGGTACCGCTGAAAGTGTTGTTGCCGCTCAGGGTGACGTCGGCCAGACCGTTTTTGGTCAGAATGCCCGCCCCGGCAATCACGCCGCCGAGGGTCAGGTTGTTGTTGCCGGCCAGACTCAGGTTGGCATTTAGGTTGAGGTTGTTCGCCAGCACCAGCGGCGCGCTGTTGTCGAGGCTCGATGCCCCGGCCACGGTCAGCGCACCGCTGCCCACAGAGGCGCCAGTGCCGAGGGTCAGCGTACCGGCGTTGAGGGTGGTGCCACCGGTATAGGTGTTGATGCCGTTGAGGGTCAGGTTCGATGCGCCGTTCTTGAGCAAACCACCCGTACCACTGATCACGCCCGCAAGGGTCAGGTTGTTGCTGCCGGTGTTGCTCAGGTTGGCGTTGAGCACCACGTTGTTGCCCAGACTCAGCGCACTGTTGCTGTCCAGCGCCGAAGCGCCGGCCACGGTCAGGTTGCCCAGGCCCAGCGCCGAGTTGCTGCCTGCGGTCAGGGTGCCGGCGTTCAGAGTCACGCCGCCGAGGAAGTTGTTGTTGCCGCTCAGGGTCAGGTTGGCCGCGCCGTTTTTACTCAGGCTGCCAGCACCATTGACCGTGCCGGCCAGCGTCAGATCCGCCGTGCCGCCGATGCCAAGATTGCCGGCGAGGTTGACTGCGTTGTTCAGCGAAACCGCGGTGGCGGCATCCAGCGTGGTGCCCCCTGCTGCGTTCAGCGTGCCTGAGCCCAGCGCCGAGTTCGACGCCAGAATCAGCCCGCCGGCGTTCAGGACCACCGGGCCGAGGAAGGCGTTATTGCCGCCGAGGGTCAGGTTCGCCGCGCCATTTTTGATCAGCCCGCCGGTACCACCGATCACGCCGTTGAGGGTCAGCGCATTGCTGCCGACCACGGTCAGGTTGCCGTTGAGCGTGGCGGCGTTGCCGAGGGTCACGGCGGTGTTGCTGTCCAGTTGTGTACCGGCGTTGGCGGTCAGCGCACCACTGCCCAGCGCAGTGTTGCTGCCGACAATGATCTGGCCGCCGTCCAGTTGCGTGCCACCGCTGTAGGTGTTGGCGCCATTGAGCACCAGGGTGCCGGCGTCGAGTTTATTGAGGATGCCGCTGCCATCGATGTTGACGCCGATGGTGCCGGTCACGCCCGGATCAACCCGCACCGCCGTGGTCCCGCCGGTGCCGTTGACCGCCGTCAGTTGCCCTGCCGCACCGTTGACCAGGTTGTAGCCGTCGGTGACGAACTGCAGGCCGGTGAACAGTTGCGTGCCATTCACCGTCACGGTGCCGGCGGCGCCCTGGAATACCGCGAAGTCACCGGCCCATGGCTGGTTGACCAGACCGTTGGCATCGGTCCAGTTGGTGCCGACCGCGTTCCAGGTACCGCTGCCACCATCGACCACGCCGTTGGCGATGGTCTGGCTGCCGTCCCAGTAACGGATGTTGCTGTTCGGCGCTGACACTTGAATGTTGATCTGGTTGGCCACGCCGGTTTGCACCACCAGATCGCCCAGCGCGTAACCGACCGGCACGCTGGCGACGTCCAGCCCCAGGTCGGTCAGGCTGCCGGTGTAGTTGAACAGGCGATACACACCGACACCGAAACCACCGGCATCAGTGACGTTGAGATTACCGTTGAGCGTGAGGTTGCCACCGATGTTCATCAGCGAGGTGGTCGACGGTGTCGCCAGCGCCACATCGACGTTGCTGCCCGCACCGAGGGTCAGCACACTCGCCGACAAGGTGTTGCCCGCCGACAGCGCCAGATGGCCGCCACTGTTGATATTCACCGCACCGATCGCCGAGCCGGTACCGGTCAGGGTACCGCCGGTATTAACGTTGAGCTGCGCGCTGGCCAGCGAACCGCTGAGGTCCACCGTACCGCCGTTGATTGCGGTGTTGCCGGTGATGCCGTTGATTCCGGTGAGATTCAACGTGCCGGTGCCAACTTTGACCAGGCCGCCGCTGCCACTGAGATCACCGTCAAACGTGCTGGTGACGTTGCCGCCACCGACGGTCAACGTGTTGCTGCCGGTCAATTGCACACTGCCGCTGCCGGTCAGCGCGCCGAGGCTGGCATCGCTGCCCAGATTCAGGCCGGCACCGGCACTGATATTGACGCCGGAAGTCGCGCCCAGCGCATTGGTGTTGAGGGTGGTGACGCTGCCGGAAACGATGTTCAGTGCACCGGTAAAGGTGTTGTTACCGGCCAGGGTCAGGTCCGACAAACCGTTTTTGGTCAGGCTGCCAGCGCCGTCGATGATGCCGTTGAAGCTCAGGTCGTTGTTGCCTGCGACGGTCAGCCCGGCATTCAGCGTAATCGCGTTACCGATGCCGAACGAGGCGCTGTTATCCAGCGTCGCCGCGCCGCCGACGATCAAGCTGCCACTGCCAAGGCCATTGGCATTGCCCAGGGTCAGCGTACCGGCATTGAGGGTAGTGCCGCCGCTGAAGGTGTTGTTGGCGTTGAGAGACAAATTGGCCGCGCCGTTTTTGATCAGGCTGCCAGCGCCACTGACCACATTGCCAAGCGCAAGGTCCTGCGTGCCGCCGACGGTGAGTGCGGCATTAAGGGTCAGTGCATTGCCGAGGTTCACCAGTGGCGAGTTACTGTCCAGCGTGGCTGCTCCGCCAACGGTCAGCGCTCCGTTACCCAGTGCCAGACTGTTGCCGACGGTCAGGGTGCCGGCGTTCAGCGTGGTGCCACCGAGGTAGTTGTTGGCCGCGTTGAGAATCAGATTGGCCGTGCCGTTTTTCACCAGGCTGCCAGCGCCGCTGACCAGACCGCTCAGGGTCAGGTCCGCCGTGCCGCCGACGTTCAGCGCCCCGGCCAGGCCCACCGCGTTGTTCAGGCTGACCGCCGTGTTGGCGTCCAGCGTAGTGTTGGCCGCCGCGTTCAGCGTACCAGCGCCCAGCGCGGTGTTGCTGCCGACGATCAATTTGCCGGTGTTCAGTGCGGTGTTGCCGAAATAGCTGTTGGCGCCGTTGAGGGTCAGGTCGGCGGCACCGTTCTTGATCAGGCCACCAATGCCGGCGACCACGCCGCCGAGGGTCAGCGCATTCGTGCCGCCGACGGTCAGGGTGCCGCCGAGGTTGACGTTGTTGGCCAGTGTCGCGGCTGCACCGGCATCCAGCGTGGTGCCGTTCGAGGCGTTCAGGGCGCCAGTCCCCAGCGCGGTGTTGGAGCCAACGATCAACGAACCAGCCGTCAGCGCCGTGGTACCGGTGTAAGTGTTATTGCCGTTCAGAGTCAGGCTCGACGCGCCGGTCTTGACCAGGCCGTTGACGCCACTGATCACGCCGCCGAGGGTCAGCGCATTGGCGCCGCCAACGGTGAGGTTGGCATTGAGAATCACGTTGTTGTTCAGGCTCACGGCCGAGCTGCTGTTGAGCGTGCCCGCGCCTTCCACCGACAAGTCGCCGGTGCCCAGTGCGGCGCCGTTGCCCATGGTCAGGCTGCCGGCATTCAGCGTGGTGCCGCCGCTGTAGGTGTTGCTGCCGTTGAGCGTGAGATTGGCGTTGCCGTTTTTCACCAGTTGGCTGGTGCCGCTGATCACCCCGCCGAGGGTCAGCGCGTTGCTGCCGCCAATCCCCAGACTGTTATTGAGGATGATGTCGTTATTCAGGGTCACCGCGGCATTGCTGTCGAGGGTCGCCACGCCGCCAACGGTGATGGTGCCGCTGCCGAGCGCCGCATTCGCGCCCGCGGTGATGGTGCCAGCGTTCAGCGCGATGGCGCCGAGGAAGGTGTTGGCGCCATTGAGAATCAGGTTGGCCGCACCGTTCTTGGTCAGCCCGCCACTGCCGCTGACAACGCCGCCGAGGGTCAGGTTGGCGCTGCCGCCGATGTTCAGGTTGCCGCCGAGGGACAGCCCGTTGGTCAGCGACACCGCAGTGCTGGCGTCGAGGGTGGTGCCTGCCGCAGTGGTCAAGGCGCCGGTGCCCAGCGCGGTGTTGGAGCCGACAATCAGCGTACCGGCGTTGAGCGAGGTGCCGCCGGCGAAGGTGTTGTTACCGCTGAGGCTCAGGCTCGCGGTGCCGTTCTTGATCAGGTTGCCAGCGCCGCTGACGACCCCGCTCAGGCCCAATGCCTGGGTACCGCCGAGGGTCAGATCCGCCGCCAGCCCGATGGCATTGGCCAGGGTCACCGCCGTGGTTGCATCCAGTGTGGTACCGGCCGCCGCGCTCAACGCGCCAGTCCCCAGCGCGGTGTTGCTGCCGACGAACAGGCTGCCGCCATTGAGGATCGTGTTGCCAGCGTTGGTGTTGTTGCCGCTCAGGGTCAGGCTGGCGCTGCCGGATTTGGTAATCCCGCCAGTGCCGGACAACACGCCGCCCAGGGTCAGGGCATTGCTGCCGAGCACGTTGAGTGCGCCGGTCATTGCGATGTTATTGGCCAGCGAGACGTTGGCCGTGCTGTCGAGGCTGGTGCCGACGGCGGTGTTCAGCGCGCCGCTGCCCAGCGAGTTGTTGTTGGTCACCAACAGGCTGCCGGCACTCAGGGTGGTGGTGCCGGTGTAACCGCTGTTGGCGCCGCTGAGGGTCAGGCTGCCGCTGCCATTCTTGGTCAGGCCACTGCTGCCGGTGATCAAGCCGCCGAGGGTCAGCGCGCCCGTGCCGCCAGCCGTCAGTGTGCCGCCGAGGCTGATGGCATTGTTCAGGCTGATCGTGCCGGGCGCGCTCAAGGTTGTCGCGCCGGTGACGTTGAGGGTACCGGTGCTCAGCGCCAGGTTGTTGCCCAATTGCACGGTGCCGCCGTTGAGCGTGGTGTTGCCCAGGTAGGTGTTGGCGGCGCTGAGGTTGAGTTGTCCGGAACCGACCTTGGTCAGGCCACCGCTGCCGGAAATGACCCCGCTCAGGGTGGTGGCGTTGGTACCTTGCACGGTCACGCCACCGGCACCGAGGGAAATCAGGTTGCTGATGTTCAACCCGGCGTTGCTGGCTTGCAGAATCCCGCCGTTGGAGGTGAGGACACCGCTGCCGAACGTGGCGTTGTTGTTGAACTGGGCGACACCGCCATTGAGCGTGGTCGCGCCGCTGACCAATGGCCCCTGCAAGGTCCAGGTGCCGCTGTTGATGGTCAGGTTGTTGAAGTTGACGTAGGTCGCGCTGGACGCCGTGCCGACCCCCGTGGTGCCACCACCGACCCCGATCGGGTTCTGCAGGATCAGGCTGTTGGTGCCGCCCGCGCCGCCGTCGACGGTGCCGGTCGGGGCGAAAGTCAGGTTGATGCCGATCAAGCCGCCGAGGCCGACGCTGATCTGCACGCCGTCACCGACCTGCACCGAAGAACCGGTCACCGCGGTGAAGGTGTTGGTACTGCTCGCACCCATCGACACGCCACCGGTGATCGCGCCGGCGTTGGTGAAGGTGTTGCCCGCCGCCGACGTCTCGAACGCGATCCGGCCGTTGATGACGCCGGTGCTGCTGTTGGTCATGTTGACTTGCGAGCCGCCGTAGACGCCGACCACCGGAGTATCGGCCAGGGTGATGCCGCCGACCGAGAGGCCGGTCGAGGTGATGGTGCCGTTGTTGGTGATGCTGGTGGTGCCGGCCGCCGCGTTGTTCACCGCAATACCCAGGCCGTCAACGCTGGTCAGGTTGAGCCCGAGCAGCATGCCGGTGCCACGAATGATCCCGCTGGCATTGTTGAGCACGCTGACGGTACTCGTTGCGCCGGTGCCGATGAAGGCACCGCCGCTCAGCACCGAGACCAGTCCCAGCAGCGCCGGGTCGAGGGTGCCGGAGTTGTTCAGGCTGATGTTCACCCCGGTCAGGTCCATCACGTGGCCGCCGAGGGTCGCGTTCATCTGCGCGCCGGAGTTGACGTTGACCGTCAAGCCGCTGGTGGCGCTGGAAAAGTTATTGAGAAATAGCGGCAGACTCGGCACACCGGTACAGGTCACCGTGGAACCGGCCGTGGAGCACGTAGCCAGTGCAGGTGCGCTCACGCCGCCGAACAACAGTCCGGCAACGCTCAGATGCACAGCAAGGGAAAGAGGGGAAAAACGCGAAACGAGGGCGACACCAAACCTTGCTTCCACGGGCTACTCCTTGTCGTGGCCAAATTCTTCCTTGAAGGCGTGCAAACCGGGCTTATTCCACACGCGAATCAAGACTGCGACGGTCATCACAAAACCGCGTCATGGTGGACAAGCTAGTAGACGCCCCGACATGGAGCACGGATTAAATGGTGTTAATACTTTAAGACTAGGCCCGTCTAGAACAGGGGTTTCGGCCAGCAAACACAGAATTTTGACCTCATGATGCCCCCCCTGTGGGAGCGGGCTTGCTCGCGAAAGCGGTGTATCTATGAAAGATGTGTCAGTTGACCCGACGCCGTCGCGAACAAGCCCGCTCCCACAGTGAAATAGGTGTACATGGAAAACTGGTACGCCTTGTGCAAACGTTTGCGACCTGCCTATAACGGCTTTTTCGTAACAAAACCGTACAGACCCGCAGAACCCGGGCCTCGATCTGCAAAAAAGGACTTTGAATGCACGCCGCTTCCCTTCTTCGTGCCCCATTTGCGCGCACGTTTGCTGTTTCCTTGCTACTGACCGGCGTTACCGGAGTTCTCAGCCACAGCGCGCTGGCGCAACCGGCCGCGCCCGAAGAATCCGCCCAGGGCGAGAGCCTCAGCCCCGAAGCCAGCCCGCCGAAACAAGGCGCCTATCTGTCGGACTGGTACAACCAGGACCTGACGCTGATCGGCAGCAAGGACATCAGCTTCGGCCCGCAACCGGCCGACGATATCTATCTGGAATACGAGTACTTCGGGCGCAAGGGCCCGTTCGAGCTGTACGGCTACGTCGACATTCCGAAGATTTTCAACATCGGCAACAGCCACGACAAAGGCGTGTGGGACCACGGCTCACCGGTGTTCATGGAGCACGAACCACGGATCTCCATCGACTACCTCGCCGGCCGCAGCCTGGCCATCGGCCCGTTCAAGGAATGGTACGTGGCGTTCGACTGGATCTACGATCACGGCAGCCGCAAGGAGAACCGCGCCAACACCCTGTACAGCGGTTTGGGCACCGACATCGACACCCACTCGCGGGTCAACCTGTCGGCCAACCTGTACGGGCGCTACCAGTGGGAAAACTACGGTGCGAGCAATGAATACTCGTGGGACGGCTACCGCGCGCAGCTCAAGTACATCGTGCCCATCGACAAGTTCAGCAACGGCGCGTCGCTGACCTACATCGGCTTCACCAACTTCGATTTCGGCTCGGACCTGCACAAGGACAACCCGGCGCGTACCGCCAACGCCACGGTGGCGACCAACGTGCTGCTGTACTCGTTCACCCACTTGCGCTTCACCCTGGTCGGCCGTTATTTCCACAACGGCGGCAACTGGGAGGATGGCAGTGAGCTGAACTTTGGCGACGGCAATTTCCGCGCGCGCTCCAACGGTTGGGGTTACTACGCCGGCATCGGCTACCAGTTCTGAATTCAGGAGATTCTCATGCAAGCAATGACGCGTCTGACCCTGGCCGCTGCGGCCCTGCTCTCTTCCACCACGTGGGCGGCTGAAGCGCCGATCCAGCCGAAAGTGCTGCTGATCACCATGTTCGCCCCCGAGGCACAAAACTGGATCGAACGCCTGGAGCTCAAGCAGGAAATCCGCGTGCCGGGCCTGTCCGCCGAATACCCGACCATCCGCTGCAACACCCAGCAGGTGTGCCTGCTGACCACCGGCATGGGCCAGACCAACGCCGCAGCCTCGACGCTGGCCTTGGCCCTGTCGCCGAAATTCGATCTGCGCAAAAGTTACTTCCTGATCGCCGGGATCGCCGGCATCAGCCCGAAGCACGGAACCATCGGCACCGCCGCGTGGGCACATTACCTGGTGGAATTCGGTACGCAATGGGAGCTGGATTCGCGCGACGCACCGTCGAGCTGGCCGACCGGTTACCTGGGTATCAACACCAAGGGCCCGAATGAAAAACCGCCGCTGGACTACAAGACCGAAGTCTTCGAACTCAACCCGAAATTGCAGGCAAAAGCCTTCGCCCTGAGCCACCAGATCGAGCTGAGCGAAAGCAAGGAATCCGCCGCGTGGCGCCTGAAGTACCCGTCAGCCCCGGCCAATCAGCCGCCAGTCGTCACCCGTTGTGACACGCTGGCCGGCAACACCTGGTTCTCCGGCACACGCCTGAGCGAACGCGCCGAGGTCTGGACCAAACTGCTGACCGACAACAAGGGCGAATACTGCACCACGCAACAGGAAGACAACTCCACCTACGAGGCCTTGTTGCGCGCCAGTCGTGAAGGCCTGGTGGACGTGCAACGGCTGGCGGTAGTGCGTGCTGGCTCCGACTTCGACCGGCCCGCACCAGGCGGCAGCGAAGTGGATAACCTGCTCAAGTACGCCGATCAAGGCGGCTTCGTGCCGGCGCTGGAGAATCTCTATCGCACGGGTAATCCGCTGGTGCAGGACATCCTGAAAAACTGGTCGGCGTGGGAGAACGGCGTCCCGCAATCCTGAAGCCTGTGCAGCAAAAAATGTGGGCGCGGGCTTGCGTTCTAACTGTGGCAGGGGGCTTGCTCCCGAAGGCGGTGGGTCAGGCAGTCTTTGGTTGAATGGCGAGCCGCTTTGGCGAGCAGGCTCGTTCCCACAGTTGTTTTGTGGCGTTAAGGGATAAGGATAGTTTTGTCGCCACTGCCCTGATTCACCTCTGCATAGCGCTGCAACCCTTCCGCCAGCGGCACCTCCACCAAACCTTGCGGCAATGGCAGCCGATCCTCATCGAAGAACCGTCCGAACTGCTCGAGCATCGCCGCGCAGGCCTGCACGCCATACAGCAGCGAATTGATCCCGACCACCGAACCGCCCTTGCGGTACAGCGCCAACGCTGGCAACTGCACATGGCCGTCGACCGGAGCGGCGATGATCGCGATACGCCCGAACGGTGCCAATGCCGCCACTGAGGCCGGCAGCCAGAAACCGGTGGTGTCGAAGATCACATCGGCACCACCGCTGTACACCGCGTTGACCTGCGCGCCGAGGTCTTCGGGCTTATCCAGCTGAACCGTCCGGAAGCCCTGCGCCTGCAAGTCCTTGACCTGCTCCGACCGCCGCGCCGCTGCCATTATCTGCGCACCACGAACCTTGGCCAGCGCTAACGCCGCCGTCGCCACCGCACCGCCGCCGATCACCAGCAGCCGGGTTTGCGCGCTGACCAGGCTGCGTTCCAGCGCATCCCACGCCGTGGTGTACGGCACGCCGAGGCTGGCAGCCTGGGCGAAACTCAGGTGCGACGGTTTGTGCGCTACGCCATTGGCCGGCAGTTTGACGAACTGCGCGTGCGAGCCATCGGCGAAAAAGCCCAGCTCACGCCCGGTGCCCCACACCTCCTGACCGATCAAGGCTTGCGGCCCGGCAACCACTACGCCAGAAAAATCGCGCCCGGGAATCCGCGGCAATGTGGTGTAGGGGAAACGCCCAAGCACGTTCTTCACGTCGCTGGGGTTCAAACCGGCCGCCTTGATCTCGACCAGCACGTCGTCAGCGCCGGGCACCGGAGTGGCTACGTCGACCAAACGCAGGGAGGACAGGTCGCCGGTTTTATCGAATTGCAGTGCTTTCATGAGGACATCCACCGAAGGGAGAAAGGAAAGTTCACGAGAACCAGCCAGCGACCAGTTGCCGCCCCAGCGGCCACAACTGCTCACCGGCGAGCATGCCGAGCAACCCCACCAGGGCGATGGCCGGTGGCGCCGGCGAACGAAAATGCAGCGCACCATAGAGCAGGCCGACACCCAGACCGATGGCCAGCGAAATCAGGTAGTTCATGGGGGAGCTCCGCCGCGTGAAAACAATGGGCAGAGTCTAGGGAAGGATCGGCAGCGGCGCCGGCCAAGGACTTCTGAATTTCGGCCAATTGCGTGAGTTCACTGCAGTCCCCCACAGGAATTGCGCTCAGGTGGTCATGAATTGCGAGGGCGCCACGCCCAGTTCCCGGCGGAACATGTCACTGAAACTGCTCGGCGAATAACCCAGCTCGCGGGCAATCGCGCTCACGGCCACGCCCTGAATCAACTCCGCCACCGCCGTCGCCAGCTGCACCTGCCGCCGCCATTCGGCGAAACCCATGCCGAGGCTGTCCTTGAACAATCGCGCCAGCGTGCGCATGCTGGCTCCTGCGTTTTCCGCGTGCTGTTCGAACGGGATCTCCAGCGACGGCGCCGCCATCACCGCCTGACACAAGTTCATCAGACGCCGGTCGGAATCGTCGGGCAGCGGGATCTTCAATTGCGAGCGCCGGGCACGCTTGAGCTCCAGCAGCGCCAGCCCGACCAATGCGTCGTAATAGGCCGGCTCACCGCTGTCGCCCTGCTCCACCAGCCCGACGATCAACTCACGCAGCAACCCACCGACCTCGATCACCTGCACCGTCGCCTCCAGCGTCGCCGCCAGCGCCGGGCGCAGGTAGATATTGCGCATCTGCAAGTCCGAAACCACCCGAATCCCGTGCGGCACCCCGGGTGGCAACCACACCGCCCGTTGCGGCGGCACCACCAGCGCCTCATGCGGGGTCTCGACCCACATCACCCCGCTCATCGCATACAGCAACTGCCCCCAGACATGCTCGTGCGGCTCAATGAACAACCCACGCGGATAAGTACGCGCCAGCGGTTGCACCGGCACATCGGTATCACTCAGATCGGGGGGCGCGGCGAGGGCCATGGCGAGCATTCATTGGGGTTGGCGGAGCGGCCATGGTAACCAGTGCGCCTATGTGTCGCCAACGATAGATACCGTCGGACAATCCGAGTGAATTTTCCCGACGCGCCGCGATCCTTCTAATACCACAGGGAGGAATACGGGCTTTATGAACAACGCAAAACTGTTTGTCATCGACTACACCCTTCACGGCACGCCTAAATCGTTCATTATCCGTTCGGACAGAATGGACAACGCCGAGGCGTGGCACTGGGCAAGCTGCGACGCCGGCGTGGGTCGCATCCCGCGTTTCGGCCGGGAAAAAGTGCAAAAGACCAGCAAACCGATGGCGGAAAAATTCGGCGTGGAAAACGTCAAATGGCGACCGGCGAGCTAGACTCTCGCCAGGCAACGGGGACTTTTCGGGGGATACACATGAGCAACATCTTCAGCCCGGCGCACCTGGACTACGGCCTCGACACCCTGTTCGGCCGCATTCCCAAAAGCGTCGACTGTCAGCTGGGCCTGGAACCCGTCGAAGATGATCCGTATCGCTTTGCCGTGCGCGTACCGGCGCCGTTCCCGGACGACCTCGACCAGGCGAAAACCGTGGTGGTGCGGGTTGACGGTCGACGGCTGCAAGGCACGGTCCGCCATACCGAACGGCTGGATGATGAAAGCCTGAAACTGGAAGTGGAGCCTGATTAGGCTCCACTTTTTTATGCGCGCGGTTATTTGGGGTGGGCGCAATGGCAGCCTTTGCTTGAACACTCCTCACCGCCCTTGTGGTGGTGCGCGCAGGCTTCACAGCAATAGTGTTTGCCGTGTACGGCGTAGGCGTGGTCGCCTTCCTTGATGGTGCATTTGCAGGTGGGGCAATCGCATTTTCTATCGGGCATGGCACAGACTCCTTTGGTGGTGGTTGTCTGGGGCTTTTGGGGCAAGCCGTAGAGGACAGTGTAGGAGGTGTCGGGGATCTTGTTTTTTCGGTTGGGTGTATATCCGTTTCTGCGGGTGTTGCCGCTGGCAGTTTCCCATTTTTCGTGTTCCCGCCCGCGATACGCAAAGTACCGGGACAGACCTTGAGCCCTGCACAAAACCAATGCGGGAGTGAGCCTGCTCGCGATAGCGCCGGCACATTCAACATCAATGTGTCGGATAAACCGCTATCGCGAGCAGGCTCACTCCTGCAAGGGTTCTGTGTGCGGATCAGATACGGAACTGCCCGACCAGTTTACCCAGCCGCTGCCCCAGATCCGCCAGACTGCGTGACGTCTGCGCGCCCAACTGGGTCTCATCCGCCACGCTGTCCACCGCCACCGCAATCTGATGCACGCTGCGGTTGATCTCTTCGGCCACGGCGGTCTGCTCTTCCGCGGCACTGGCGATCTGCGCGTTCATCGAGTTGATCGTCGCGATCAGCTCCGCCATGGCATCCAGCGACGCCCCGGCCTGATTGGCCTGCGCCGAAGTACCGTCCCCCGCCTCGCTGGACCGGCGCATCGCCTCGACCGCCGACTGCGTACCTGCCTGCAAGCGATCGATCATGCCCTGAATTTCCTGGGTGCTGATCTGCGTACGACTGGCCAGCGCCCGCACTTCATCGGCCACCACCGCAAAGCCGCGTCCGGCCTCGCCGGCACGTGCGGCTTCAATCGCGGCGTTCAGCGCCAGCAGGTTGGTCTGCTCGGCAATCGAGCGGATCACCCCGAGCACGCCGACGATCGACGACACGTCCTGCTGCAGGCTGTCGAGGGACACGCCGCTGCTGCGAATATCATCCACCAACGCATGAATCTGTTTGATGCTTCCCGCCACGACGCGCTTGGCGCTCTGCCCTTCTTCATCGGTCTGCTGCGCGGCAACCGCTGCGTTCTGCGCGCTCCTGGCGACTTCCTGGGCAGCGGCGGACATCTCGTTGATCGCCGTGGCAACCTGATCGGTCTCGTGACGCTGACGCTCCATCGCCTGATCCGAGCGCTGGGCCTGATCCGACACCTGGGTCACCAGGCCAGTCAGTTGCGTGGTCATCTCGGTGATCTGCCGCACCAGCCCGTGGATCTTGTCGACGAAGCGGTTGAACGAGCCGGCCAGTTCGCCGAGTTCATCCTGGCTGGTGATGTTCAGCCGACGCGTCAGGTCGCCCTCGCCCGCCGCGATGTCATCGAGGTTGGCTTTCATCAGGGTCAGCGGCCGCAAAATGGCGTTGGCCAGCAGCATCCCCGCCGCAGCGATCACCAACAGCACCACCACGGCCACGCCGACGATGCTGAGGATCACGCCTTCCATACGCTCCTGCACCTGGCCTTCGACCACCGCCACCTGCGCTTCGATGCCGTCGAGGTTGACCGAGGTACCCACCGCCATGTCCCACTTCGCCAGGTACTCGGTGTAGCCAAGTTTTGGCACCAGCACATTGGCGTTGCCCGGCAGCGGCGAGCTGTATTGCAGATAGTGGGTGCCGTCCTTCGCCACGCTCACCAGACCGCGGTTGACGTAAACGCCGTTGGGGTCGCGATTGTCCTTGAAGCTTTTGCCCACGCCTTCAGGGTCGTTGGCCTTGAACAGGCGCACGGTCTCTGAGTCGTAGCCGAAGAAGTAGCCGTCCTTGCCGTAGCGGATCCCCGACAGCAGCTTGATCGCCTGCGCCCGCGCCTCGGTGTCACCGGGGGCGGCCGCGTCGTACAGCGGCTTGATCGTGGTCATCGCCACGGCGACATAACTTTGCAGCGTGGCCTTGGCGTCGGCGAGCAAGCGCTCGCGAGTCTGCTCGACCTCGGTGTGCGCCTGTTGCTTGAGGATGAACAGCGTGGTCAAGCTGATGACCAGCGCAAAGAGCAACACCGGCAGGACGGCAAGGGACAGGACTTTGGCCTTGAGACTCAAGCGCATGGGAGGAGCTCACTCTTTTGGTTTTATTGGCGTGGTTAAAGGCGTTAACGGCACGCGCAAGCAAAAGTTGAGCTTCGGGGTCACCCCGCCCTCTGTAGGAGTGAGCCTGCTCGCGATAGCGGTGTGTCAGTCAACAATTGTGTTTCTGATACACCGCCTTCGCGAGCAAGCCCGCTCCCACAGTTTGGGATTCGTGGTGCTCAGAGGACCATCGCGGCCACCCAGCCGAACGCCAGCAACGGCAGGTTGTAATGCAGGAAGGTCGGGACCACGGTGTCCCAGATATGGTGATGCTGGCCGTCGATGTTCAGACCGGAGGTCGGCCCGAGGGTCGAATCCGAAGCCGGCGAACCAGCGTCGCCCAAGGCCCCGGCAGTGCCGACGATGCAGACGATTGCCAGCGGGCTGAAGCCCAGTTGCACGCACAGCGGCACGAAAATCGCCGCAAGGATCGGCACGGTGGAGAACGACGAACCGATACCCATGGTCACCAGCAGCCCGACCAGCAACATCAACAGTGCGCCGACGCCCTTGCTGTGATTGATCCACGACGCCGACGATTCGACCAGGGTCTGCACCTGCCCGGTAGCCTTCATCACTTCGGCGAACCCGGACGCGGCGATCATGATGAAACCGATCATCGCCATCATCTTCATGCCTTCGGTGAACAGGTCATCGGTCTCGCGCCACTTGACGATGCCCGACACCGAGAAGATCAGAAAACCGACCAGCGCCCCGATAATCATCGAGTCCAGCAGCAGTTGCACAATGAACGCCGCTGCAATCGCCACACCGGCGATCATCAGGCTCAGCGGGTTGTACTGCACCGCCACCTGCTCGACCTGCTCGATTTTCGCCAAGTCGTAGACGCGCTTCTTGCGGTAACTGATGAATGCCATGGCCAGGCCGAACACCATGCCCAGCGCCGGAATGCCCATGGCGTGGGTGACGTTGATGCCACTGATGTCGACGCCACTGCGCGCGACGTTGGCCAGCAGGATTTCATTGAGGAAGATGTTGCCGAAGCCCACCGGCAGGAACATGTACGGGGTGATCAGGCCGAAGGTCATGACGCAGGCGATCAGGCGACGATCGAGTTGCAGCTTGGTCAGCACATATAAAAGCGGCGGCACCAGCAGCGGAATGAACGCAATGTGGATCGGCAGGATATTCTGCGAGGCAATCGCCACCACCCAGAGCAGGCCGATCAGCAGCCATTTGACGCTGCCGCCACCGGTCGCGTGTTGCCGGTCAACCATCGCCAGGGCCTTGTCGGCCAACGCATGGGCCAGACCGGACTTGGCAATCGCTACGGCAAAAGCACCGAGCAACGCGTAGGACAACGCCACGGTCGCCCCGCCGCCCAAGCCGCTGTTGAACGCCTTGAGCGTGGCGTCGATGCCCAGACCACCGGTCAGGCCACCGACCAGCGCACCGACGATCAGGGCGATCACCACGTGCACACGGGACAGGCTGAGGATCAGCATGATGCCGACCGCAGCAATCACTGCATTCATTTCACTACCTCAAAAACACTGCGATGAAATCATCACCGCCAGACAGGATGAGTCCGCCAACGGTTAACCGGCGGATTTGCAAAGAGGGTCTTATTAGAAGGGCGCGCACTGTGCCGCAGAGTGGCCGCAGTGTCAAAACAAGCGAATGTAACAATCGATGAACAACCCGTACCTGTAGGAGTGAGCCTGCTCGCGATAGCGGTTTAACTTTCAACATTTTCGTTGACTGCCCCACTGCTATCGCGAGCAGGCTCACTCCTACAGGGAATCGGCGGAATTCGGCTGCTGCGGCAATTGGTCATATTGTGTTTCAACAATAAAGAAAGCCGAAGCGCGGCCGCTACAGTGCAAAGTCTCAGATATTTATCGAATAAGGACGTCTCCATGTCGCTCAGACAACTTTCCATTCAATGGAAAATCACCCTGCTCGCCGGGCTCTGCCTGGCGGCCATCGTGACCCTGCTGGTGGGTCTTTCGCTGTACCGCATGGAGCACAGCTCCGAGCTGGTGAAGGCTTCGAGCATGGAGATGCTGACCGAGTCGGCCCAGGCGCGCATTGAATCGCAAGGCGAAGTGCAGGCTGCCGGCATTCGCCAACAGTTCATGGACGCCTATCAATACGGCCACGGTTTCTCGCGTCAGGTGCTGTTTTTGCGTGAGCAGGCAGAAAAGCGCTTCCTCGACGCCTTCGATCTGCGCGAAGACATGACCCGTCAGGTCAAATCCGCGCTGCAGGCCAATCCGGAACTGCTCGGCCTGTCGTTGGTGTTCGAAGCCAACGCGCTGGACGACAAGGATGAACTGTTCGCAGGTCAGGCTGAACTCGGCAGCAACGACAAGGGCCGCTTCGCCCTGTACTGGTCGCAACCGACCCCGGGCAAAGTCACCTCGATGGCCCTGCCGGAAAGCGACATGGCCGACACCAGCACCGGCCCCGGCGGTCAGGCCGCCAACGCCTGGTTCACCTGCCCGCGCACCACGCTCAAGCCGTGTGTGATCGAACCGTACTTCTACGTGATCGACGGCCAGAACGTGCTGATGACCAGCATTGTGTTTCCGCTGATGGTCAACGGCAAAGTCATCGCCTCGCTGTCGGTGGACATCAACCTCAACAGCCTGCAAGCGATCAGCCAGGGCGCGAGCAAAAAGCTCTACAGCGGGCAGACCGCCGTGAGCATCATCAGCCCTACCGGCCTGCTCGCCGGTTACAGCCCTGACGCGAGCAAGCTGAGCAAGCGTCTGGATGCCGTGGACACCGTCAGCGGCGCCGAACTGCTGCGTCAACTCGGCGCCAGCAGCAGCGTCAGCAGCCTGCACAGCAACGGCCAGTTGAAAGTGCTGTCGCCGTTCCAGCCGATCCCCGGCGGCCCGTCGTGGGGCGTGTTGCTCGACGTGCCGGAAAAGGTTCTGGTCAGCCGCGCCGAAGCGCTCAAGCAGCAACTGGACGCAAGCAACAACTCAGGCACCCTGATCGAACTGAGCCTCGGCGTGCTCGCTGCCCTGGTCGGCCTGCTGCTGGTGTGGCTGATGGCGCGCAGCGTGACCAAACCGATCCTCGGCGTGGCCCACATGCTCGAAGACATCGCCAGTGGCGAAGGTGATCTGACCCGCCGTCTGGCCTACGACAAGAAAGATGAACTCGGTCAACTGGCTGGCTGGTTCAACAAGTTCCTCGACAAGTTGCAACCGATCATTGCCGAAGTGAAACGCTCGGTGCAGGACGCGCGCAACACTGCCGACCAGTCCTCGGCCATCGCCACTCAGACCAGCGCCGGCATGGAGCAGCAATACCGTCAGGTCGATCAGGTCGCCACCGCGTCCCACGAAATGAGTGCCACCGCTCAGGACGTTGCGCGCAGTGCCGCGCAAGCCGCCGAAGCGGCCAAGGACGCCGACCGCGCCACCCGTCAGGGCCTGACGGTGATCGATCGCACCACCGCGAGCATTGACACCCTCGCCGCCGACATGAACGCGGCGATGGTCCAGGTCGAAGGCCTGGCCGCCAACAGCGAGAAGATCGGCACCGTGCTGGAAACCATCCGCGCCATCGCCGAACAAACCAACCTGCTGGCCCTCAACGCGGCGATCGAAGCGGCGCGCGCCGGTGAAGCCGGTCGTGGTTTTGCCGTGGTCGCCGACGAAGTGCGCAACCTCGCCCGCCGCACGCAGGAGTCGGTGGAAGAAACCCGTCAGGTGATCGAGCAGTTGCAGACCGGTACCCAGGAGGTGGTCGGTTCGATGGGCAACAGCCATCGTCAGGCCCAGGGCAGTGTCGAGCAGGTCGGGCAAGCGGTGACCGCATTGCGCCAGATCGGCGATGCGGTGACGGTGATCAGCGACATGAACCTGCAGATCGCCAGCGCGGCAGAAGAACAGAGCGCGGTGGCCGAGGAGATCAACAACAACGTGGCGACCATTCGCGACGTGACCGAATCGCTGTCCGGGCAGGCCAACGAATCGGCGCGGGTGAGCCAGTCGCTGAACAGCCTGGCGAATCAGCAGCAGAGTCTGATGGATCAGTTCCGCGTCTGACGCGGACTTGCATCCAGCTGAATTCCAATGTGGGAGCGGGCTTGCTCGCGATAGCGGTTTGTCAGACACATTGATACTGAATGTACCGACGCTATCGCGAGCAGGCTCACTCCTACACTGGGCTGTGGTGTTTGGGGGATCAGCGTTTTGGCAACTCGATCACCACCTTCAACCCGCCCCACTGACTCTCGCCCAGCACCAGCAACCCGCCCCACGTCTCAACGATATCGCGGACAATCCCCAGCCCCAGACCATGCCCGTGGGTCTGCTCATCCAGCCGTGTGCCCCGGCTGAACACCTGACTGCGCTGCTCTTGGGGAATCCCCGGCCCGTCATCTTCCACGCTGAAGGCAAAACCATCGGTACGCTCGATCACACTCAGGCGCACCTCGGCGTCCGCCCATTTGCAGGCGTTGTCCAGCAGGTTGCCGAGCAGCTCCAGCAGATCCTCACGATCCCACGGCAGTTGCAGCCCCGGCGGCGCGACGTAGCTCAAATGCAGATGCTCGCCATGGATCATGTTCAGCGTCGCCAGCAGCCCCGGCAGTTCCGCATCACAGTCGAACAGCGCACCAGGCAGCGCATCGCCGGACAGGCGTGCGCGATTCAGTTCGCGATTGAGCCGCTGCTGCACCTGTTCCAGTTGTTCCTTGAGGATCTTGCGCAACTCGGGATGAGCATCCAGTTTTTCGTTCGAGGCCAGACTCAACAGTACCGCCAGCGGCGTCTTCAAGGCATGGCCCAGATTGCCCAGCGCGTTGCGTGAGCGCTTGAGGCTGTCTTCAGTGTGGGCAAGCAAATGGTTGATCTGCGCCACCAGCGGCTCCAGCTCCACCGGCACCTGATCGTCGAGTTGCGAACGCTGGCCCTGCTGCAACTGGGCGATCTGCTCGCGGGCCCGCTCCAGCGGACGCAAGGCGCGGCGCACGGTGAGGCGTTGCAGCAGCAGAATCAGCAGCAAACCGGCCAGCCCGAGACCAAGCCCGATCTGACGCATGCGCTGAAAACTCTCACGCACCGGGGTGTAATCCTGCGCGACGCTGATCGAGATCGACTGCCCCAGGCGCCGATAGTCCGAGCGCAACACCAGCAACTGCTGGCCATCCGGGCCCAGTTGCAGGTTGCTGTGCAGCCCGGGATGATCAAGCAGCGGCAAGTCCTGATCCCACAGCGAACGCGAACGCCAGTGGCTGTCGGCAAAATCGATGCGGAAGTAATGCCCGGAAAACGGACGCTGATACGCCGGCGACAGGTGCCGCTCATCCAGTTGCAGCCCTTGCGGGCCACGCACCAGCGCCACCAGCAGGCTTTCGCTGTCGTTGCGCAACCCGGCTTCGAAATAACGCTGCAGCCCCACTTCGAACAACCACAGGCTGGTTTGCGCCAGCACCAGGCCGACGACCACCATCACGCTGATCAAGCCCAGGCTCAAGCGGCGCTGGATCGACCTCACGAAGCTTGCCCGCCGAACAGGTAACCCTGGCCACGACGGGTTTCGATCACGGCTTTGCCCAGCTTGCGCCGCAGGTGATTGACGTGGACTTCGAGAACGTTGGAGTCACGCTCGGTCTCGCCGTCGTAGAGGTGTTCAGCGAGGTGGGTTTTCGACAGGATCTGTTCCGGGTGCAGCATGAAATAGCGCAGCAGGCGGAACTCGGCGGCGGTCAGTTGAATCTCGCTGCCGTCGCGCATCACGCACTGGCGACCTTCATCCAGATGCAACCCTGCCGCCTTGAGCGTCGGCTGATTGGCCTGACCCTTGGAGCGGCGCAACAGCGACTGCACCCGCAGGTGCAACTCTTCCGGGTGAAACGGTTTGGTCAGGTAATCGTCGGCACCGGCCTTCAGGCCTTCGATGCGCTCGGCCCAGGAATCGCGGGCGGTAAGGATCAGCACCGGGGTCGAGAGGCCACCGGTGCGCCATTGCGCCAGCACCTCCAACCCGGGAATGCCGGGCAAGCCGAGGTCGAGAATGATCAAGTCATAAGGCTCGCTGCTGCCCTGATAGACCGCATCGCGGCCGTCCGCCAGCCAGTCCACCGCATACCCCTGACGCTGCAGGCCGGCGAGCAGTTCGTCGGCCAGCGGCACGTGGTCTTCCACCAGAAGCAAACGCATCGGTCAATCTTCCTTGTCTTTCATCAATTCGCCGCTATCGGCCTTCAGGTGCAGCTCGCGCGCCACGCCCTCGACCGTCAGCAACTCGACTTCATACACATAGACGTCGTGCTTTTCCTCCAGCTCGACTTCCAGCAGTTTGGCCCCCGGATAGCGATCCAGCGCCTTTTGCAGCACTTGCTCCAGTGGCAGGATCACGCCCTGCTGACGCAAACGCAGGGCTTCGTCCTGGTCCAGGTCGCGAGCCGCCGCCACCGAGCAGAATGCCAATAGCACCAGGGCCAGTCGGCTCCCGGTGCGTGGCTGTAACAAATACGGCTTCATTAAGTATCCTGATGATCCCTGAGCACTTGCCCGCTGACCGCGTCCAATTCCAGGTCCCACTCCAGCCCTTGCGGGTCACGCATTTCGATCTGGTAGATGTACTTACCGTACTGTGCTTCCAGCTCGGTATCGGTGATGGTCGAACCCGGGTGTTTGGCCAGCGCCGTGGCGTTGAGCTTCTCGAAAGAGACGATAGTACCAGCGTCGCGCAGGCGCAGGGCTTCATCCGGGCCAAGATCGCGGGCGTGAGCGAGGCTGGCGGTCAGGCCGATGATCGAGGCAATGGTCAGGGCAGTCAGGGTTTTCATGGGTGTCTCCGTTTTTTTATGTGTCGCTACGGTGGGCACCTTAGCGGGATCAACTTAACTGAAACTGAATGGCCATCATTGCCCCAGAGCAACACCTTCCCCTCCTACAAGGTTTTGCAACATGTGCTTATAATTGTTCGCTTGCTAACGATCGAGACCGGTATGACCGCCATCCACATCAAGTTCCCCGCCCTCACCCTCAAGGCCGGCCCTCGGGCCATGGCGCGCATTCGTGCCCAGGGCCTGAACGCCGCGGACGTCGGCACCCTGCCCGGTGCCGCCGGA
The DNA here is from genome assembly GCF_002878485.1 of Pseudomonas sp. AD21. Lineage (NCBI taxonomy): Bacteria > Pseudomonadati > Pseudomonadota > Gammaproteobacteria > Pseudomonadales > Pseudomonadaceae > Pseudomonas > Pseudomonas sp. AD21. The sequence goes on along the minus strand of NZ_NQYG01000014.1, from coordinate 55,796 downwards.
GGGCCGAAGGCGCTGGGGATTCAGGGGCTGGATCTGGCGTTGTTCGGTGAATGGCTACCCAGCGCGCCGCGTGAGCGCTCGCTGATCGGCGCGTCGGTCGGCTCCTGGCGCTTCGCCAGCGCCTGCCTGCCGGACGCCGCCGAAGGCATCCGCCGTCTCGGTCAGCTGTACGCCGAGCAGAATTTCAACAAGGGCGTGAGCATGGCCGAGATCAGTCAGAGCTCGCAGCGCATGCTCAATGACCTGCTCGACGGCCGCGACGCCAGCATCCTCAACAACGCCGACTACCGCCTGAACATCATGGTGGTCAAAAGCCACGGGCGCCTGGCCGATGACCATCGCGGCCGCCTCGGCCTCGCGCTGGGTTCGGTGATCGCCGATAACCTGCGCGGGCGGGCGCGGCTGTCGCGGCACTTCGAACGCCTGATCATTCACGACCCGCGCCTCGCCCCGCCGGTCAATGCATTGAACGACTTCCCGTCGCGTTTCGTCACCCTCAATGCAGGCAACCTGCGCCAGGCGCTGCTGGCCTCCGGTTCGATCCCGATGGTCATGGAAGGCGTGCGCGACCTGCCGGGCGCCGGTGCCGGCACGTTCCGCGACGGCGGTCTGCTCGACTATCACCTCGACCTGCCCTACAGCGGCGACGGCATCGTGCTCTATCCACACTTCACCGACCGGGTGATCCCCGGCTGGTTCGACAAGACCCTGCCCTGGCGCCGCGCCTCGGTCGAGCGCTTGCAGGACGTGCTGTTGCTCGCGCCGTCGAAGGAATACCTGGCGCGCCTGCCCTACGGCAAACTGCCCGATCGAAATGACTTCAAGCGTTTCATGGGCGATGCGCCGAGCCGGCAGAAATACTGGCACGCGGCAATGGACGAGAGCCGCCGCCTGGGCGACGAGTTTCTTGAGCTGAACGCCAGCGGTCGCCTCGCCGAGCGCTTGCTGACCCTTTAGTCAGTGTTTTCCCGCATCGCCAAACACAAGCTGGTAAACTCGCCGCCTGCCCGAATCGCTGCGGCGAACGCCACCTGAACAGAGCCGAAAATACTGTGGAAATCTTCAAGGAATTTACATTCGAATCCGCCCACCGCCTGCCGCACGTACCGGACGGCCACAAGTGCGGCCGCTTGCACGGTCACTCGTTCAAAGTGGCGATTCACCTCAGCGGCGACCTCGATCCGCACACTGGCTGGATCCGCGACTTCTCGGAAATCAAGGCGATCTTCAAGCCGCTGTACGAGCGTCTGGACCACAATTACCTGAACGATATTCCCGGCCTGGAAAACCCGACCAGCGAAGTGCTGGCCAAATTCATCTGGAATGAATTGAAGCCACTGCTGCCGGAACTGAGCGCGATCCGGATTCACGAGACCTGCACCAGCGGTTGCATTTATCGCGGTGAGTGATACAAAACAAATCCCCCTTGTAGGAGTGAGCCTGCTCGCGATAGCAGATTGGCATTCAACATAGATGTCGACTGATACACCGCTATCGCGAGCAGGCTTACTCCTACAAAGGATCGGTGCTTGTCAGGAAAACAGAGAACAGCCCCCGAGGCTGTTTTTTTATGCCTATGCTTTTTGGCTCAACCCCGCCAAGAGGACAGGCCGATGACGGACTGGCTGCTGGATCAGGTCTTTGACTTCAACGGGCATCAAATACGCCATGCCGTGCGCGGTGACGGCCCGCCGCTGGTGTTCGTGCATGGCACACCGTTTTCGTCCTGTGTGTGGCACCGCATCGCGCCGCATTTCTTCGCCAGCCACCGGGTGCATTATTTCGACCTCCTGGGCTACGGGCGTTCCGCTAAACCTCACGCCGATGTTTCCCTCGGCGTGCAGAATCAACTTCTCTCGCGGTTGCTCGATCACTGGAATATCCAGCGCCCGGACGTGGTCGCCCACGACTTCGGCGGCGCCACCGCGTTGCGCACGCATTTGCTCAACGGCAAGGACTACCGCAGCCTCACGCTGATCGATCCGGTGGCGCTGACGCCGTGGGGTTCGCCGTTCGTGCAGCACGTCCGCCAGCATGAAGCGGCGTTCAGCGGCCTGCCGGACTACATCCAGCGCGCCATCGTCCCGACCTACATTCGCGGGGCGATTCACCGCGACATCCCCGACGCTGAACTGGCGCCCTACGTACAACCGTGGCTCGGCGATCCGGGGCAAGCGGCGTTCTACCGACAGATTGCGCAGATGGACGAGCGCTATACCCAAGAAGCCGAAAGTTTGTACCCGATGATCCGCTGCCCGGTGCAGATTCTCTGGGGGGAAGAGGATCAGTGGATCCCCATCGAACGTGGCCGCGCATTGCACGCGATGATCCCCGGTTCGCAATTCCACGCCATCCGCAACGCCGGCCACCTCGTCCAGGAAGACGCCCCCGAAGCCATCGTCGCCGCGTTATTGAGATTTCTCTGACCCAAACCCAATCCCTTGTGGGAGCGAGCCTGCTCGCGAATACGGTATGTCAGTCACTGCAGAGGTCGCCTGACACTCCGCTTTCGCGAGCAGGCTCGCTCCCACATTGGGCTTCGGTGCATCCAGTTGCACTGCTTTCGCGCCAATCCACACGACTCGTCTATACATAACCCGCGCCAATCAGGAACTGGCACGACCACTGCAACCTGCTTCGCGTCTCCCCAATCCAGCAAGGAACGCCCCATGTCGCAGAACGACCCAGGCAACGACTACCCCCTCAGCGAAGTCCCGATGCACGCGCGCAAAGGCCTGGCCTCGACGGCGATGGTGCTGCTGGGCTTCACGTTTTTCACCGCGACCATGTTTGCCGGCGGCAAGCTCGGTGTGGCGTTCAGTTTCAGCGAGATGCTGGTAGTGATCATCGTCGGCAATCTGCTGCTCGGGCTGTACGCGGCAGGCCTGGGTTACATCGCCTTCAAGAGCGGCCTCAATTCAGTGTTGATGGGGCGCTTCTGTTTCGGTGAGGTCGGCAGCAAGCTCAGCGACCTGATCCTCGGTTTTACCCAGATCGGCTGGTACGCCTGGGGCACCGCAACGGCGGCGGTGGTGCTGGGCAAATACTTCGCACTGGACCAGGGCACGGTGCTCGGCCTGATGGTGCTGTTCGGGCTGATGTTCTGCGCCACGGCGTATGTCGGTTATCGCGGCCTGGAGATCCTCTCGTACATCGCGGTGCCGGCGATGATGTTGCTGCTGATGCTGTCAATGTGGGTCGCCACGATGAAGGTTGGCGGTCTCGACGGTTTGCTCAGCGTGGTGCCGACGGGTTCGCTGGACTGGTCGACCGCCATCACCCTGGTGTTCGGCACCTTCGTCAGCGGCGCGACCCAGGCCACCAACTGGACTCGTTTCTCGCGTTCGGCGCGGGTGGCGGTACTGGCCAGCCTGATCGGTTTTTTCATCGGCAACGGATTTATGGTGCTGATCGGCGCCTACGGTGCGATCGTCTATCAGCAGCCGGACGTGGTTGAAGTGTTGCTGTTGCAAGGCTTCGCCATGGCCGCGATGGCGATGCTGTTGCTCAATATCTGGAGCACTCAGGACAACACCATCTACAACTTCGCCGTCGCCGGTTGCAACCTGCTGCGCACCGGCCGGCGCAAGACCGTGACCCTGGCGGGTGCGGTGATCGGCACCCTGCTCGCCCTGCTGGGCATGTACGACATGCTGGTGCCGTACCTGATTCTGCTGGGCACGGTGATCCCGCCGATTGGCGGGGGGATCATGGCCGACTTTTTCTTCCGCTGGCGCGGGCGCTATCCGCGCCTGGCCGACGCACGGCTGCCAGCGTTCAACTGGCCGGGGCTGGGGGCTTACGCGGTCGGTACGCTCGCCGCGTTCCACTCGCCGTGGGTCGCGCCGCTGGTAGGGATTGCCGCCGCCGCGCTAACGTATGTCATCGTCTCCGGCCTGCTCGGCGCCCGTCGCGCCACTGCGCCACTACAAGACCTATAAGAAGGATTCGCCTGATGCACATCATCAACGCCCGACTGCGCAACCAGGAAGGTTTGCACGAATTGCACCTGGAGGACGGTCTGATCCGCAGCATCGGCCGCCAGACCGAAGCCCCGACCCTCAACCCCGGCGACCTCGACGCCGGCGGCAATCTGGTGGTACCGCCCTTCGTCGAACCGCACATCCACCTCGACGCTACCCTCACGGCCGGCGAGCCGCGCTGGAACATGAGCGGCACGCTGTTCGAGGGCATCGAGTGCTGGGGCGAACGCAAGGTCACCATCACCGAAGAAGACACCAAGACCCGCGCCAAGAAGACCATTCAGACACTGGCCGCCCACGGCATCCAGCACGTGCGCACCCACGTCGATGTCACCGACCCGCAGCTCACGGCGCTCAAGGCGATGCTCGAAGTGCGCGAGGAAAGCCGTCATCTCATCGACCTGCAAATCGTCGCCTTCCCGCAGGAAGGCATCGAGTCGTTCCGCAACGGCCGGGAACTGATGGAAGAAGCAATTCGCATGGGCGCCGATGTGGTGGGCGGCATTCCGCATTTCGAGTACACCCGCGATCAGGGCGTCAGTTCTGTGAAGTTTCTGATGGACCTGGCCGAACGCACCGGTTGCCTGGTGGACGTGCACTGCGACGAAACCGATGACCCGCATTCGCGCTTCCTCGAAGTGCTCGCCGAAGAGGCACGCAGCCGCGACATGGGTGCCCTGGTCCCCGCCAGCCACACCACGGCGATGGGTTCCTACGACAACGCCTACTGCGCCAAACTGTTCCGCCTGCTCGGGCATTCCGGGATCAGCTTTGTCTCGTGTCCGACCGAAAGCATTCATCTGCAGGGGCGCTTCGACAATTTCCCCAAACGCCGTGGCGTGACCCGGGTCAACGAGCTGCTCGAAGCCGGCATGAACGTGTGCTTCGGCCAGGACTCCATCGTCGATCCGTGGTACCCGCTGGGCAACGGCAACATCCTGCGCGTGCTCGAAGCCGGGCTGCACATCTGCCATATGCTCGGTTACCGCAACTTGCAGAACGCGCTGGATCTGGTCACCGACAACAGCGCCAGGGCCATGCACCTGGGTGAGCGTTACGGGTTGGAACCGGGGCGACCGGCCAACCTGCTGATTCTGTCGGCAGACAGCGATTACGAAGTGATCCGCAGCCAGGGTCTGCCGCTGTATTCGATTCGAGGCGGCAACGTGCTGATGAAACGGCAGATGCCGGTGGTGGAGTTCAGTGCCGATCTGAGCTGAATCGACTGGCCCCTTCGCGAGCAGGCTCGCTCCCACATGGGGCTGCATTCCCCTGTAGGAGTGAGCCTGCTCGCGATCACGCACGGGCTGCATTCCCTTTGGGAGCGAGCCTGCTCGCGAAGGCGATTGCCGCTTCAACCCATCGATCGAGCCGTACCAAACAGCCTCACCCGCATCAATTCACCCTGCTCTTGTTCAAGCAAAACAGGCGCGGTCCCGCCCGGCATGACCACGTGCACTTCACCGCTCACCACCCAGCCCACCGCCCATGCGGCACAGGCCACGGCACTGGCACTGGTGCCGGAAGACGCCGTCGGCCCTTCCCCGCGCTCGAACACCCGGGCGACGATGCGTTGCGCTGATTCATGCGCAGCCCATTGCAGATTGACGCCCGCCGGGCACGGTTGGCCGGCGCCGGTGGGCATGGCGTAGGCGATACAGGTCAGGCCTTCGGCCCATGGCGATTCGCCCATTTGCCGGTTGCTCGGCAAGGCGGCAACGTCGGTCAGCAACGTCACGCAATGCGGGTTGCCGATGCGCACGAACTGGCTGTGCTGCCACGCGGGGTCGAGCTGGGCCAATGGCGCTACGTGGCTCACTTCCCGACCGTTGAATGCGCGGTTTTCAACCTTCTGCGCTCCCACTGCAGCAGGCCCGAAGCCCGGTTGACCGAGGTCCAGCCAGAAGCCGCTCACGCCTTCGACTTCTGCCGGTTTCACCGAGGTTTCCACGGCGTCACCCTTGTCGTGATAAACCCGCAGCAACGCGCCCTCCGCTGGCATCAGCCCCTGTTCAAGCAACGATTGGGAAAAGATCGTCAGGCCGTTGCCGCTGCGTTCGGCCAGGGTGCCGTCGGTGTTGACGATGAGCACATCGAACGGCGGCGTCGATTGGAACGGACCGATCAGCAGGCCGTCGCTGCGGTGGGATTTGCTGCCGGCCGGACGCTGCCCCTCAGGCCAGTCACAACACAGCGCAATGGCTGTCTGACTCCACGCCGGTCTCGACACAGCACACTGCGCGGCATCGATCGGCAAATCGACCCCCTCCTCGCGAAGTGCCTGGGGCGAAATCACCCCGTAAATATTGCCCCGTGCATCATAGAACTGCGTCATCACCGGCCCTTACTGTTCAATCCCCAGAAGCTGCCACTGTAAAACGCAATCCCCGGTGGGAGCGGGCTTGCTCGCGAAGGCGGTCTACCTGGCGCCATATTCTTCGCCTGAACCAGCGCTTTCGCGAGCAAGCCCGCTCCCACATTGGATGACCGGCGCCCATAAATGCCCGATTCTGCACAGGTCCCGGTGGGAGCGGGCTTGCTCGCGAAGGCGGCGCATCAGTCGATATGTTTTTGACTGACACTGCGCTATCGCGAGCAGGCGAACGCCTACAGGTTAGGATGTCGGCTGCACTTTCCCCAGGCTTGCGATCGAACCTCGACGCGCGAGCACTGTCATTCGGGGACGCGACGTTTTTTGCCAAGGATCGATATGACCAGCCTCAACCCCCAAGACACCTTCGTCCCCGGACGCCTGCAACAGATGTCGACGCGCATCGCCTTTTTCATCGCCGGGCTCGGCATTGCCGCGTGGGCGCCGCTGGTGCCGTACGCCAAGGCCCGAGCCGGACTCGATGAAGGTACGTTGGGCCTGCTGTTGCTGTGCCTGGGGGTCGGTTCGATTCTGGCGATGCCGCTGGCGGGGATTCTCGCCACACGGTTCGGCTGCCGCAAAGTGGCCACCGGCGGCACCCTGCTGATTTGCGCGGCGTTGCCGTTGCTGGCGACGGTGTCGTCGATTCCGGCGCTGATCGCCACGCTGTTCATGTTCGGCGCCGGTTTGGGCACGGTGGATTCAACCGTCAACCTGCAAGCGGTGATCGTCGAACGCGCGAGTGGCAAGAACATGATGTCGGGCTTTCACGGCCTGTTCAGCCTCGGCGGGATTGTCGGCGCAGCGGGCGTCAGCGCCCTGCTCGGCCTCGGGCTGACGCCGCTGGCGGCAATGCTGGTGGTGGTGGCCGTATTGATCGCCGCGCTGTTCAAAGCGGTGCCGCACATGCTGCCGTACGGCAGTGAAAGCTCGGGACCGGCGTTCGCCATTCCCCACGGCATCGTGCTGTTCATCGGCGGCATGTGCTTCATCGTGTTCCTCACCGAGGGCGCGGCGCTGGACTGGAGCGCGGTGTTCCTCGCGCAGGAACGCGGGATCGACACGGCGTACGCGGGATTGGGTTACGCAGCATTTGCCCTGACCATGACGGCCGGACGCTTGATGGGTGACCGGATCGTGCGCAGTGTCGGTGCCACGCGGATCATTCTGTTCGGCGGTCTGTTGGCGGCGGCCGGCCTGTTTCTGGCGACCTTCGCCCCGAGCTGGGAAGCGGCGCTGCTGGGCTATGCGCTGGTTGGCGCCGGTTGCTCGAACATCGTGCCGGTGCTGTACACCGCCGTGGGCAAGCAGACGGTGATGCCGGAAAGCATCGCGGTACCAGCCATTACCACATTGGGTTATGCCGGGATTCTGGCGGGGCCGGCGGTGATCGGTTTTGTCGCCCATGCCAGCAGTTTGAGTTTTGCTTTCGGATTGATGGCAGTGCTGCTCGTGGCAGTGGCCATCGGCGGCAAAACACTCAAAGTCTAAAAACATCGCGAGCGGCTCACTCCTGCAAGGATCACACTAAATCTGTAGGGGTGAGCCTGCTCGCGATGGGGACGACACGGCTTATCAGAAACCTACGCTGGCCTGCACAAAGAACGTCCTCGGCGCCCCCACATACATCCCCGAGTTGTTGTCGCTGGAACGGGTGAAGTACTGCTTGTCAAAGATGTTTTTCACCCCGGCGCCGAGCTCCAGATTCGACACTTGCGGGCCGAAGTCATAACCGCCACGCACATTCCAGGTCACATAACCCGGGATATCGCCGTACTGACCGTCCGCCGTGCCTTCGGTGATGTAGTTGCCGTTGAAGCTGCCATCGGCGTTGACCCCGGTGCCCGGCGAGCGCTGTTTCGATTGGGAAAACCGTCGAGGTTGTACGTCCAGCGGTTGATGTTCATTCCTTGGACGCCGAGCACGCCGCTGATCCCGGGATCAGCGTGATTTTGCAATCACCTCACTCATGTATTGATGCAGATCGCGAAAATCCTGAACGCTCCAGGCGTGCGGCGCGATCTTTACGCCGTTCTCCTGCAAGGTTTTGGGAATCAGGTTGCCGTTGGGGCGAAGGATGATCGAGGACACGATAACGCCCGGATAATCATTCAGGCGCTTCTTGAACGCGGAGGTTGTCAGGTCAGGTGTCGGCGGTTTGCTTTTGTTGGCCAATGGCCCTGTCGCCTTGATATCTGCGCCGTGGCACACGGCACAGCGCTGTGTATAGAGATTCTTGCCATTGGCATTTTCCGCGAAGGACAGGGATGTTTGAATGACGGATACAAAGCCGAGTAAAACGATGAAGGGTATTTTCATTTTTATAGAGGGTCAGAGGCTGAAACGAACGGCGTACAGCTAAGCACACTTCTGGAAGCCCGTTTCTTCATATCGAGAAATTGTTGGCCGACGACACACAGCGCCGAAACTGCACCCGCGTTCCCCCAAGCCCCCGCCTATTGTGTAAAATGCCGCCCGGGTGCCACCGCAACAACGCGGCAGGGCAGGTTTAATTCAGCGCAGGTCGGGCCGCCGCGCGGAGTTGCCGTGCCTATGAGCCACGATCCGTCACGCCTGCATGCTACCCAAGCCCGTCAGGGCTCGCCGTCTGCGATGGCCTTTCTCTCCCGTTTTTTCGCTGCCGAATCTGCCGGTGGCCTGATCCTGATGGCGGCTGCGCTCGCCGCACTGCTGATCGCCAATTCGCCTTGGGCGGCCACGTATTTCTCGACCCTGCACATCAAGATCGCCGGCTTGTCGATCGAGCATTGGGTGAATGATGGCCTGATGGCGATCTTCTTCATGCTGGTGGGCCTGGAAATCAAACGCGAAATGCTCACCGGTCAGTTGTCGACCTGGGGCCAGCGCGCGCTGCCGGGCTTCGCCGCGCTGGGCGGGATGCTGGTGCCGGCGCTGATCTATGTCGCCATCAACTGGGGCAATCCAGAGACCCTGAGCGGTTGGGCGATTCCCGCCGCCACCGACATTGCTTTCGCCCTGGGCGTGCTGTCGCTGCTGGGCAAACGGGTGCCCGTTTCGCTGAAAATCTTCCTGTCGGCGCTGGCCATCCTCGATGATCTGGGTGCGGTGGTTATCATCGCGATTTTCTACACCAGCGGCCTGTCGGTGAGCATGCTACTGGCCTCGTTGGCGGTGATTGCATTGCTGGTGATCCTCAACCGCTGCGGGGTCAGAAAGCTTTGGCCGTACCTGATCGCCGGTGCCTTCCTGTGGTTCTTCATGCTGCAATCGGGGATCCACGCGACCCTCGCCGGGGTGATTCTGGCGCTGTGCATTCCGTTGGGTAATCCGGAGGACGAGCACAACTCGCCGCTGCTGTATCTCGAAGAAAAAATGCATCCGTGGGTGGCCTTCGCCGTGGTGCCGATTTTCGGCTTTGCCAACGCTGGCGTGTCGTTGACCGGCATTTCCCCGAGCAACCTGCTGGAGCCGGTACCGCTGGGCGTCGCGCTGGGCCTGTTGTTCGGCAAGCAGATCGGCATCCTCGGCCTCGGCGCACTGGCGATTCGCAGTGGTCTGGCGCAACTGCCGCAAGGCTCGAGCTGGCTGCAACTGTACGGCGTCGCCCTGCTCTGCGGGATCGGCTTCACCATGAGCCTGTTCATCGGCGCGCTGGCGTTCCCGGGCGCACCGCATCTGGTCGACTCGGTGAAGGTTGGGGTGTTGCTGGGCTCGATCCTGTCCGCGCTGCTGGCGGTGATCGTGCTGATGAATGCGGGTAAGGCGAAGGCTTCGAACTAATAGTCGGATCTGGTCGAGACAGAAAACTAATGTGGGAGCGGGCTTGCTCGCGAAGGCGTCAATTCAGTCAGCTGATTTATCGACTGAATCATCGCCTTCGCGAGCAAGCCCGCTCCCACAGTTTTTACAGCGGTGTGGTTTAGCCTTTTTCGTCGATCCCGGCTTGCAGGGTCTGGCTGTCCAGATTGCCGCTCAGGGTCACCGGACCGACTTTCAGATTACCGTTATCGAACGACACCTTCGGTGTGTTCTCCTCGGTTTTCTGCGGCAGGGCCAGCCCGGCTTTCACGCCGTACTCACGGTTGACCAGGTCGCTGCTACCGACCTTCGAACCGCCCAGATCGACCTTGCCGTCACTCGCCGATATCCGCGCGCCGGTCAGTTGGGTGCCACCACCAACGTTCAACTTCACACCTTGATTGCCACTGATGCCGGACGCCTGCGCCACGCTGTCCTTGTGCGTGTATTCGCCTTGCGCCTTCAGCGTCGGCTTGTAGTCGGTGCCAGCGAGTTTTTCCTTGTCGCTCGGTGGATTTTTCTTCGCGGTCAGACCCAGATCGACATCGACCTTGGCTAGCGTCTTCGAGTCCTGACGGCTATCGACGGTCAGATCACCGGCAACCTTGCCGCTGACCGTATTCGCGTCGATCCGCGCCCCCGACAGCTGTGCATCACCGGCACTGTTCAGCACCACAGTGTCAGCCTTGATCTGGCTGTTCTGCTGGCTGGTGCCTTGCAGGTAATCGACGCCAACCTTGGCCCCGGCGTTGAAGCCGTGATCGCTGCTGGCCTTTTCATCGGCAGCGGTCGGAGTCTTGCTGCTCAGGTTGCCGCCGGCATTCAGCGCGACGCTCCAGTTGTTGCGACTCTCGGTGGACTGCGCCGATTCCTGGACGAAACCGCCCTTCTGCGCATCGATGTTGACGTTCGGCGCACCGACTTGCGTGCCTTGCAGGTGCACCGCGTCAGCGCTCAACGCGACATTGCTCTGGCTGTTGAGCTGGCCGCCGGTCAATGTCTGCGAGTTTTCGTTGACCCGACCGATGTTGAAGTTACCGCTCAGATTGCCGCCCTGATCGCGACTCTTCTCGCTGCTGGATTTGCTGCCGCCGCCCTTCAAACCGCCGCCGAGATTGCTCCCGGTCGCCGTGTGTGTATCGGTGGCCGCTTGCAGATCGAGCTTGCCGTCAGCGTGCAGATCGATGGCGCCGGCGCTGTCGATCTTCGTGCCTTGCTGGACCTGATTGCCGCCGCTGCTCAGTTGCACGGCACCGTTGCCGCTGATGCTCGCAACGTGGGCCTGAGTGTCAGTGGTTTGCTTGCCGGTGTGGTCAAGCTGGAACCCGGCGCCGAGGTCGACGTTGGTGCCGTCGGTACCCGGCAAGGTGCCGACCGTCAGCGAGCCGTTGCCGCGCAGGCTGGAGTCGCTGCTGCTCTGGCGGTCATTGGCCTGATTCAGCGCCAGATCACCGCCCGTCTTGATGTTCACACCGCCGTGCCCGCCATCGAAACGGCTGCCGGCGAACTGCGCGTCACCCCCGACATTGATGTTCACGCCCTGGTTGCCGGCATAGCCGCCAACCACCGCCGTGCTGCTGTCCTTGCTGCTGTAGCTGTTGCCACCGGCGCCGCTGCCGGCGACATTCACGTCTTCGCCGGTCTTGGTGTAGACCCGCACGTCGACCTTGGCGTCCACTGAGTTATCGGTACTGCTGTGAGTGTTGCTCGCTGCATCGGCAACCAGTTTGTCAGTGCTGATGTTGACCTTGCCGTTGCTGGCGCTGTACTGCGTGCCCTGGTCGTGCAGGATGCCGGCGGTTTTTACATCGACGCTGCCACCGTCGAAACGGCTGACCACGGCGGTGCTGTTCTGCTCGGTCTTGTCGGCGCTGCCGTGACCGATCGCCACGTCGATGCCGACGTTCGGCTGGCCGAGATTGCTCAGGGCTTCCTTGTCCGGCACCTTGCCGTTGAGCACATCCTTGACCGCACCGGCAATCGGGCGGGCGATGTCCTTGTACTCGACGTTGGCGCCGATGTCCGCCGACCAGTTGCTCTGGTTGTGCGTGCTGCTTTCAGTGTTGCTGGCGGCGCGGTTATCGATCTCGTTGGCCGCGACGTTCAGACCGTTGCCGGCCTTGACCTGCGCGCCTTCAGTCAGCAGTTTGTCGGCGTTGATGTTCAGGGCGCCGCTGCTCTGCACAGCTGTGGTTTGCGCGGTGGTCTTGCTGCTGGTGTCTTGTGTGGTGCCGTGGGCGAAATCGACGCCACTGCCGGCGCGGTCGAGGCCGCCGGTGTAGTAGAAACCACCGCCGGTGCTGGAGGTATCGGTCGAGGTTTTGTGGCTGTCCTGTTCGGCCAGCAACGACACGTTCTTGCCGCTCAGCGTGGTGTCGCCCGCAGTGGATTTGACCTCACCGCCCTTGATGGTCAGATCGCCGCCGGCGTTCACCTGCACGCTGCCACCGCTGAGGCTTGAGCCTTGCTGGTTGACGTCGTTGCGGGTGACGGTCTGCTGTTTGTCTTCGTAATGCACCCCGGCGCGGTATTGCTCCGGCGTTTGCTCTTTGGCGTAGGCATCGAAGCCACGGGTCTCGGTGGTCGAGCTGCTGTCGTGGCTGTTCTGCGTGGCATGCACGTTCACATCACCTGCCGCGTCCGCCGTCAGCACGCCGCCGGTCTTGACCGTGGAACCGGCCACTTCGATGTCCTTGGCGCTTTTGAGCTTGAGGTTGCTGTCGGAAACCAACTCGCTGCGCACCGTGGTGCTGTCCTTGGAGTTCTGCCGCGTCTCGTCCTTGGTGATGCCGAAAAACTTGCTGTCCTTGTCGTGGTTGTTGCTGTGCGCGGTGTCCTGCACGCCGTCGATCACCAGCGAACCCTGGTCGCTGATCACGCTGGCCTCGGTGCCGCCACGGACCTGGCTGCCGCTGATGCGCACGTCGTCAGCCTTGACGATCAGTTTGCCCGCCGCGTTGATTTTACTGCCCTGATGCTGGGTCTGGCCCTTGTCGGCGTCACCGGTCTTGCCGAAGAAACCACCGCCGACCAGGTCGCCGGAGTAGCTGTTGTTGTTGCTGCGGTTGGTGCGAGTGGCCGTGGTGACGTCCACTTGCTTGCCCGCCAGTTTCACATCGCCAGCGCTGTTCAGTTCAGCGCCTTCGGAACGCAACAAGGCAGCGGTTTGCAGGGCGATATTGCCACCCTTCAACTGGCTGCCGATGCTGCGCTGTTCTTCGCTGCTGCTGTTCCAGTCGGCCTTCCACAGGTGCTTGCGGTGGTTGCCCTGATCGGTCTGCGTGCGGCTTTCGGTGGCTGCGGTCAGGCGCAGATCGCCGCCGCTCTGCACATCGAGATTCTTCGCCGCTTCGACCTTGGCGGCTTTGAGTTCAGTGTCTTTGCCGGAGGACAATTTCGCGTCGCGGCTGGCGACGATCTGGCTGCCGTGCTGGCGCGAATCACTGTCGGTCTGGGTGCGGTCGTAGGTTTCCCAAGTGATGCCGATGGTGCTGTTGTTCCAGTTTTCGCGTTTTTCCTGGAGCCTGCGGCTTTCGACGGTGCTCAGGGTCAGGTTGCGCTTGGCATCGACGCTGACGTCGCGACCACTGACATCGGCAGCGGCCAGCGTCAGATCCTTGCCGCTGTGCAAGCCGACATCGCCCTGACTGCTGCGGATACCGGCACGGGTCACTTCAAGGCTGTTGGGAATGGCTTCACCGCTGACGCTGAGATCGCCGGCAGAACGAATCTGCACGCCGTCACGTCCGGCCACTTGCACCGCACCCACCCGCACGCCCGCGCCTTCGGCGGTGCTGACGATATTGATGCGCCCGGCCTGCATCGCACCGAACAGGCTGGCGTCGATGCGTTGGTCAGAGGTAGTGCCCGCCGGGTCCACGGTTTTCACCTGACCGCTGGCGTAATCCAGCTGATTGCGCCCGACCGTGAGGTTCAGTTGATCGCGCGCATTGATCGCGCCCTGGCTGTCGATACGCGGGGCGATCAGGTTGATCGAACCCTCACCGTTGCGCAGGCCACCGCCCTGGATCTGCAACTGGCCGCTGGCATCACGAGTATTCAGAGCCTGCAGTTTGCCGTCGTGCAGCTCCGGACGACCGACCACCAGATTGGCGTTCGGCGTGTTGATGAAACTGCCGCCGTTCACCGAAATGCCGTTGGGGTTGGCCAGCACGTAATCGGCGGCGCGGCCGAAGATTTCCTGGGCACCATTGATCGCCGAAGGGTTGCGGCTGATCACCTCGTTGAGGATCACGCTCGCCGCCTGCCCCTGCAGTTGCGGGTTGGCCGCCAGTTGCCCGGCGAGCTGCGATTGGCCGGCCTGCAAGGCGTTGTTCAGCACCAGGCCCTGACGGTCGACGTTGTAGTCAAGGAACTGGTTATGCGACAGGCCCGAGCCGTTGGGCGCGACGATGTTGACGATGGGCACGCCGCCCTGGGTCTGCAATTGCGCGGTGCCGCCGGGGCCGGGAGCGACCACCACACCGCCGGCAATGGCGCTGGGCAGGTGCACGGCGAAGAACAGGCTGGCGATCGCCCAGCGCAATTTGCCCCGAGGAGAAAGATGGAATGCAAAGGTGTGTGCTGGCATAAAAACGTCTCCATGTAAGTACGGCATCACGGCGCGCGATTGAGTATTGGCCGTGGCTGTCGCGCTCAGATCCGACGGCTGTTTGTTCACTGTTTGATGAGTCTCGGTGGTGCTCATATCTGCAACCCCACGCGCATCAGCCAGGTCTCTGGCTCGTGCTGCAAACCGTTGGGGGTGTTGAGGGCGCGTTGGTAATCGACGTCCACTTGCAGATTCTTCCAGCCCAGGTTCAAGCCGACGCTGGCGCCGCTCAGGCGTTGGCCCGGCGCGCCGTGGTCGGCCTTGAGCCAGCCGTTGTCCAGGCCAACACGCGGGGTGATCTGCACCGGCCAGTCGGTGCGCAGCGGCAGGCGCAAGGTGTTGCGCCAGATCGCGCCGCTGGCCCCGGATGCACTGTTGACCCGATAGCCGCGCACTGCTGAATCGTCGGTGCCGAGTAGTTGTTCGATGGCCGGCAACGGGTCAGGGCTGTATTGCAGATTGAGCTGGCTCTGCCACTGCCAGGCCTGCGCGCCGAACTGGCCGTTGCGCCACTGGCTGAGGCCGGCGCGGTACTTGCGAAATTGCGCTTTGGGCAAGTTGTTGACTTGATGATTGGCGTCGTCATCGGCGCCGAGCCAGCGCAAGCCTTGCGAGTAGGTGAAGTCGAGGTTCCACACCGCCCGGTCGAGCCAGAACAGGTTGAGTCCGGCTTCGGCCACGGTCAGGGTCGGGCTTTGAATGCCCAGACGGGCATCTTCCAGATAACTGTCGACGTCCTTGTGTGCCAGTTGCAGGTTGGCACTGAGCTGGCGGCTCTGGTCGCGCCACAACACGCGGTCGGCGCGCAGGCTCAATTGATCGGTGATGCCGGTGCTGTGAAACGTCACGCTGGGCAGTTTGAACGGCGCGCGGTATTCGGCGTGGCTGGCAAACACACTGTAGGTCCAGTAGCCGTAGGGAATCGCGTAATACAGGCTGGCGTTGCGGTTGTAGCGATCCCCCTGATTCAAGGTGTCGCTGGCGCTGAGGCTCAACAGATCGTTGAGTTGCAACGGGCTGTCGACGCTCAGACTGACGCTGTTGCGATCACGCCCAGTGCTCGCGCTGCCGAGGTTGTCGATTCCCAGCCCCAACGCCCAGCGCGACTGCCCGGCCGTGCGCGAGCGCAGGATAATCCGCGACGCGCCGGGCTGGCTGCCCGGGGCGATGTCGGCGGTCAGGTCGATCGAGCGCAAGCGGTTCAACTGATCCAGTCCCTGCTCCAGATCGCGCAGGTTCAACGGCTGGCCGAGCATATGCGGGAACGCGCCGCCCAGCGACACCGGCAGGCTCTGGTCGGCCAGTTCGATGGACTCGATGTAGCCCTCGTCGATCATGATATCCAGCGACTGCCCCGCCGCCGGTGCGCTCAACAGGTACGGGCGGCTGGCGATGTAACCCTTTTCAACGTAGCTCGCAGTGATGGTCGCCAGCAAATGGTTGATCTGGCCGACGCCCATGCACGGCGCCAGCAACGGTTTGATCCGTGCGTTGAGTTTGTCGCTGTCGATCAGGGTGACGCCGCCAATGCGCGTGCCGCTCAGTGGCCAGCAGCGTTCATCGGGAGCAACCGTCTGCGGGATCGCCGGTGTGGCGGGCGCCGGGCCGAACGCGCCGCGCTCCAATTGACGCTTGCGTTGCTCCAACTGCAGTTGTTGCAGATCGCGCTGTTGCTGTTGCTGCTGGCGCAGCACTTCCTGGCCCGGCGCGACAGGGTCAGCCGCTTGAATGGAGGAGGCACACACACTCAACACAACGGCCGACAACAGCGGGCAACGCGTGGAACGACGACGAAAAACAGCGCGAAGCGAATACGGCACGCAACATCCTTGCAATCATAAAATGGCGTAATGCCACCTCATCAATGCGAGTGATAGTCAGAGCCTTCCTACACAAATGCAAGACGCTTCCTACAACGCTTACATTTCTTAAACAATTGATTTATCAGCCTTGAAGGTCAGCAGCAAAGCCACGCCGCTGCAGGCTATGAGGGTTTCCCCGAGGGCTTGCACCCAGCCGGCGAGCATCAGTCCGGCACCGATCAACAGGTAATAAAGCAGCCCCAGAAGTGCCCCGGCGGTGCCCAGGCGATCGGCGTAATTGACCAGCGCCGAACCGAGAACATTCGGGATGGCCATGCCGAAGGCCAATACCACCAGCAACATCGGCAATACGAATGCGCCGCTGTCCTGCAGCCGCCACACGCCCAGACCACCGAGCAAACTGCAGATGGCGGCGAGGCGAATCAGTTGCAGTGCGTTGCAGCCGCGCCGCAACAACCGTTGGTTGAGCCATGCTCCAAACCCTGAGCCCAGAGCGAGGATCACCCCGCTGTAGCCGAACGCTGCACTACTCAGGCCGAGTCGCTCGAACAGGAACGGTGCGAGACTGTAGTAACTGAATAGCGCCACATTGAACGCGGCGATCCACAGCGCCGAGCGCCAGATACCGGCATCTCCCAGCATGCGCACGAGGGTGTCCAGCAGCCCCATGCTGGTCCGTGCGCACGGGCGGGTTTCCGGCAAGGCGCACCAGCTCCATAGCCACAACGCCAACGCGATCAACAGCAAGGCCGCGAGCACCCCACGATACCCAAAACCATGCACCAGCCCTGCGCCACTGAACAGGCCAATCGCCGGACTGGCCGCCAGTGCCATGCCCACGAGCGAAAACACCTGCGCCAGTTCCGCACCCTGGAAGCGGTCGCGCAACAGAGTCTGGGTGACCACCGAACCGACCGCAGCACCAAATGCCGCGAGGGCCTGGACCAGCAACAAGCCGTTGAAACTGCGCACACTCAAACCGATGACGCAGGCCACGATGCAGATCGCCAGACCGGCCAACATCGCCGGGCGCCGACCGATCCGGTCACACACTCGCCCCCACGTCACCACTCCGAAGGCGAACGCCAGAAAATACACCGACAAGGTCTGCGCCGCCGCTTGCGGCCCGACGCCGAACGCTCGGCCGATATCGCCGAGCGCCGGGCTGTAGAGGGTCTGGGCAATCTGCGGAAACATCAGCAGGGCAATCGCCAGCAGCAATAGAGATCTGTTGTTCATCGACGTTTCTCTTCAAGTGAAAGCGCCGAAGAGTTTAAAAACTATCGACTGGCGTATTATCCAAACCCTGCCAAATTATCGTTGAAACCGGACAATCCATGGCTTGGCTCGACGCCCACGCAACCTTCGACCCTGATCACTTCAGCGCACCGGTCATCGGCATCGCCTCCACCCTTGGCGATCACGACTCAGGCCTGCATTGCCATCAGCGCGGGCAATTGCTCTACACCCGGCAAGGCTGCACGCGCATCACGCTGGCGCAGCAGTTGTGCCTGTTGCCGCCGTCGCGGGCAGCATGGATTCCCGGGGGTGTCAGCCATCGTGCGGTGATGCAACAGAGCGTCGATTACCGCTCGATCTGGCTGCTGCCTGAACTGTGCCGCGAGCTGCCGCAACAGGTGTGCGTGATTGAGGTCAGCCCATTGTTGCGGGCAGTACTGGAGCCGATGGCCCAGGCCGATTTCGCCAGTAATTGGCAGCACGGCAAACTGTTTCATCTGCTCGGTCTGTGCCTGAGTGAGATTCGGGAAGCCGCACAACAGCCGATGCTGCTTCCCCTGCCCCGGGACAAACGCCTGGCGCCGCTGCTGTCGACCCCCGAACAACTGCCTCCGGAACTGCAACTGCTGGAACAACAGATCGGCGCCAGCAGCCGCACCATCGGGCGGATCTTCCAGCGTGAAACCGGCATGAGCTATCAGCAATGGCGCCAGCAGTGGCGCTTGATGCGCGCCATGGAGTTACTCGCCACCGGACGCAGCCTCAGTTACTGCGGATACGAACTGGGGTTTGCCAGCGACAGCGCATTCATTGCGTTCTTCAAGGCCATGAGCGGCACCACCCCCGGCCACTGGCTGAAATAAGCAACTGACGACCGGAATGAAAATTCAATTGCCACAAAATATTACTAGCGTCATATTACGTCCGTAATAACGATCCATTTGCGCAGGTATTACGCCATGACCAGTATGCCCACCCTCAAGCCCGATCTGTCTGCAGTGGTGACCAACACCAAACCGCCACTGCGCAAACGTCTGCTGCTGACCGGCGCCGGCCTGATCACGCTGGTGGTGGTCGGCGTGTACGCCGCGCACTGGTGGGGCACCGGGCGTTTTCTGCAAGAGACCGACGATGCCTACATCGGTGGCGACGTCACGGTGATCGGCCCGAAGGTCGCCGGGTACATCGAAGAAGTGCTGGTCAGCGACAACCAATCGGTGAAGGCTGGCGACGTGCTGATCCGCCTCGACGCGCGGGACTACCGCGCCAACCTCGCCAAAGCCGAAGGCGCCGTGGCTGCCGAAGAAGCGTTGCTGGCCAACCTCGACGCCACCGAACAGTTGCAGCAAGCGGTTATCGGCCAGGCCCGCGCCGGCATCGATGCGGCAGGTGCCGAAACCGCTCGCTCGCGGGACGACAACACCCGCTACAAACGGCTGGTGAGCACCAATGCCGTGTCGGTGGAAAGTGCCCAGCGCGCCGACGCCACGTTCAAGACAGCGCAAGCCCTGAGCGCCAGAGCCCAGGCCGAACTGCTCGCGGCTCAACGCCAACTGGCGGTAATCGATACCCAGAAACAACAGGCCCGCGCCGCCCTGCAACAAGCCCGGGCCGAGCGTGATCTGACGCAGTTGAACCTCGGCTACACCGAGCTGCGCGCGCCGGTCGACGGAGTGATCGGCAACCGCCGCGCGCGGGTCGGCGCCTATGCCCAGGCCGGTTCGCAACAGTTGTCGGTGGTGCCAGCCAGTGGGCTGTGGGTCGATGCCAATTTCAAGGAAGATCAACTGGCACGGATGAAACCCGGACAGCGGGTGAGCATCCGCGCCGACGTCCTCTCCGGCCAGGAATTCCACGGCCGCCTCGACAGCCTCGCCCCCGCCACCGGTTCGCAGTTCAGCGTGCTGCCGCCGGAGAACGCCACCGGCAACTTCACCAAAATCGTCCAGCGGGTGCCGGTGCGAATCCTCCTCGACCCGGCCGATGGCGTGCTCGGCCATCTGCGGCCGGGGCTGTCAGTCACTGCTGAAGTCGATACCCGCGCACAAGCTGAAACCAGCGCCGTGGCGGTCGCACCGTGAGCACCGCCCTTGCTGCCCCGGCGCAACCGTTCAACGCAGCGGACATGGCCACCGCGACCAAGGTGTTCGCCTTCGCCACGATGTGCATCGGCATGTTCATTGCCCTGCTCGACATCCAGATTGTTTCGGCGTCGCTGCGTGACATCGGTGGCGGACTTTCGGCCGGCACCGACGAAACCGCGTGGGTGCAGACCAGTTACCTGATCGCCGAAATCATCGTGATTCCGTTGTCGGGCTGGCTGTCGCGGGTGTTCTCCACGCGCTGGCTGTTCTGCGCCTCGGCGGTCGGTTTCACTTTGGCCAGCCTGCTCTGCGGGGTGGCCTGGAACATCCAGAGCATGATCGCCTTTCGTGCGTTGCAAGGTTTTCTTGGCGGCTCGATGATCCCGCTGGTGTTCACCACGGCGTTCTTTTTCTTCACCGGCAAACAACGGGTGATCGCCGCGGCAACCATCGGCGCGGTGGCGTCACTGGCGCCGACATTGGGTCCGGTTATCGGCGGCTGGATCACCGATATTTCCTCGTGGCACTGGCTGTTCTACATCAACCTGGTGCCGGGCATTTTCGTCGCCGTGGCGGTGCCGATGCTGGTGAAGATCGACCAGCCGGAACTGTCGCTGCTCAAGGGCGCGGACTACCTGAGCATGGTGTTTCTCGCGCTGTTTCTCGGCTGCCTGGAATACACCCTCGAAGAAGGCCCGCGCTGGAACTGGTTCAGCGATCAGACGATTCTGACCACGGCATGGATCAGCGGCCTTGCGGGTCTGGCCTTTATCGGTCGCACCTTGCATGTGGCCAATCCGATCGTCGACCTGCGCGCCCTCAAGGACCGTAACTTCGCCCTCGGCTGCTTCTTTTCCTTTGTCACCGGGATTGGTCTGTTCGCGACGATTTACCTGACGCCGCTGTTTCTCGGGCGGGTGCGCGGTTACAGCGCGCTGGACATTGGACTGGCGGTTTTTTCCACCGGGGTGTTCCAGATCATGGCAATTCCGCTGTACGCCTTTCTCGCCAATCGCATGGATCTGCGCTGGATCATGATGATCGGGCTAGGCTTGTTTGCCGTGTCGATGTGGGAGTTCAGTCCGATCACCCACGACTGGGGTGCCGCTCAGTTGATGCTACCGCAAGCGCTGCGCGGGATCGCCCAGCAACTGGCGGTGCCGCCGGCGGTGACACTGACGCTGGGAGGACTGGCACCGGCACGCTTGAAGCACGCTTCGGGGCTGTTCAACCTGATGCGCAACCTCGGCGGCGCCATTGGTATTGCGGCGTGCGCGACCATTCTCAACGACCGCACCAACCTGCACTTCACCCGCTTGGCCGAGCATCTGAACAGTAGCAACGAGGCGATGAATCAATGGTTGTCGCAGGTCTCCGGCAACCTCGCGACGCTGGGCCAGAGCGGTGACGTCGGGATCACCGCCGGCCTGCATCAACTGTGGCTGCTGACGTACCGTGAGGCGCAGACCCAGACCTACGGCGACACCTTCCTGATGATCATGCTGTGCTTCATCATCGCCACGGTGATGGTGCCCTTGATGCGCAAGGTACAACCACCGGCCGCGCCGAGTGCGGATGCGCATTGATCACCCTTCTGAGGGGTATGCACTTTCCACTGTGGGAGCGGGCTTGCTCGCGAAAGCGGTGTGTCAGATAACCACTAATGTGACTGACACGACGCCTTCGCGAGCAAGCCCGCTCCCACAGTTATCGACCGTGAACTGTCAGAGCTGTGGGGTTTTGCGGAAGCCCACTGCCAGGCGGTTCCAGCTGTTGATGGTGTTGATCGCCACGCTGAGATCGACCATTTCCTTGGGCGTGAATTGCGCGGCGACGATGTCGTAGTCTTCGTCCGGGGCGTGGGTCAGGCTCAGTTGGGTCAGCGATTCGGTCCACAGCAGCGCAGCGCGTTCACGCTCGGTGAAGAACGGCGCTTCACGCCATGCCGTCACCGCGAACAACCGGCGTGGGGTTTCGCCGCCCTTGATCGCATCGGCAGTGTGCATGTCGATGCAGAACGCACAGCCGTTGATCTGCGAAGCGCGCAGCTTGACCAGTTCGACCAGGGTCTTTTCCAGCGGCAATTTCGAGACCGCAGTTTCCAACGCGATCATCGCTTTCAGGGCGTCTGGGGAAGCGGTGTAGAAATCGGTACGAGCTTTCATGGTGAGTTTCCGGGGCCAGTGAATGTGTGCCTAAGGTAGACCCGACCCTGCCCCGGGCAAATAGCCAATCTCCCGGAAGACGAGTAGACCACCCTGTCACACCCGATTGCGCAACCACTGCAGGAACCCGGTTTTCGCCGCCACGGCCGGCACGTCCTGGGTCAGTGTCTGGGCCTTGTGCAGCCGGTAATCGAGCAAGGCTTTCATCGCCTCGTTGATGTCGTGGCGGGCATCCAGGCAGGGTTTGAGGTAGCTCTTCTCGATGCGGTACAGCGCACAGAAGGTTTTCGCCGCGAAGGTGGCCGGCACCGACGAGTCGGACAGAATCCCGGCCTCGCCGATCACCTCCCCCGGCCCCATGCGCCCGGATTCGAACGGGCTGCCATGGCGGATCAAGGTCACGCTGACCACGCCGGATTCGATGATAAACAGATGATCGCTGACCTCCCCGGCTTCAAGGATCGTCTCGCCGGCACGGAAGGTCTGCAGGGTCATGTTCTGGCTGAAGGTGTCCTTCTCCTCCTGGCGCAGGGTGGAGAAAATCGGCGAACTGTCGAGCAGCGCCCGTGGCCGCGACAGGCTGCTCGGCGCGTTCGGCTCCACACTCGACAACAGATTGACCCCGGACGCCTGCAAGTGCCGATAGGCCAGATCGAACAGTTGATTGCGCACTGGACGTTTCTGGTCCATCGACGACACGAAACCGCTGATTTCGTATTCGGCCCCGGTGCTGCCGGAGCTTTTCAGCGCGACGCTCGGAGAAGGATTGTCCAGCAGCGGACGGCAGCCCTGCATCGCCCGTTCCAGCGCGTCGATCACCGTGGTCGGGCGCGCATGCGGGCTGACCTGCACACTGACGGCCAGGCCGAACATGTTGCTCGGCCGGCTGAAGTTGATGATCTTGGCCTTGGCCGCCAGTGAGTTGGGAATCACCGCCATGCTGCCCTGGCTGGTTTGCAGCCGCGTGGCGCGCCAGTCGATGTCGATGACCCGACCTTCGGTGCCGTCGATGGATATCCAGTCATCGATCTGATACGGCTTGGTGGTGTTGAGCACGATCCCGGAAAACACATCGCTCAGGGTGCTCTGCAACGCCAGACCGACGATGATCGCCAAGGCCCCGGACGTCGCCAGCACGCCTTTGACCGGCAAATCCAGCACGTAGGCCAGCGCCGCGATGATCGCGATCAGGAAAATCACCGCACCGAGCAAGTCCTGCAACAGCCGCCCGGTGTGCCCGACTCGCTGCATCATCACCGCACCGATCAGCACGGTCAGGGTGCGCGCACCAAACAGCCACCAGCCGATCTGCAACCCGGTCGCCGCCAGGTGCAGCGGCACGTTGTCGGCCCACGGCGCCGGCTCCATCGGGTTGAGGCCTTCGTTGAACAATACCGCGCTGAACAGGCCGAAAATCAGCACCCGCACCAGCAGCTTCCACTCGCTGCCTCGGAAGCTGATCAGGCGCCACAGGCCCAGATCGAGGAGGATCAGGATCAACGCGCAAAACAACGGATGTTCAGTCAAAAAAGACAACATCAAAGCACTCCGGCACGGGCCAATCGCGAGAAGATCGCACAGATTGGGCAAGTGTAGGAGTAATTGATTTCAGCGGATGAACGCCCGCACAAAAACACCCAAAAAACCCTGTGGGAGCGAGCAAGCTCGCTCCCACAGGGGGGGATGGAGGTGTTGCTGATTACTTGCCGTTAGTCAGGGTGGTGTAGCTGGTGAACAGGTTGCGGTAGTCCGGGATGTGGTTGGAGAACAGCGTGCCGAGGCCTTCGATGTCGTTGCGCCAGTCACGGTGCAGCTCGCAGGCCAGGCCAAACCAGGTCATCAACTGCGCGCCGGCGCTGGACATGCGGTTCCAGGCCGATTCTCGGGTCAGCTCATTGAAGGTGCCCGACGCATCGGTGACCACGAACACATCAAAGCCCTCTTCCAGCGCCGACAGCGCCGGGAATGCCACGCAGACTTCGGTCACCACGCCGGCGATGATCAGTTGCTTCTTGCCGGTGGCCTTGATCGCCTTGACGAAATCTTCGTTGTCCCAGGCATTGATCTGACCCGGGCGGGCGATGTACGGCGCCTCCGGGAACAGCGCTTTCAGCTCGGGCACCAGCGGGCCATTGGGGCCGGTTTCAAAACTGGTGGTCAGGATGGTCGGCAGCTTGAAGTACTTGGCCAGATCGGCCAGCGCCAGCACGTTGTTCTTGAACTTGTCCGGGTCAATGTCACGCACCAGCGACAGCAGGCCGGCCTGGTGATCGACCAGCAAAACAGCGGCGTTGTTTTTGTCCAGACGTTTGTATTGAGTGGTCATTGCAATAATCCTCGCGGGTTGTCAAAGCCGACCGGCGGTCGGCGTGGATGAAACGATCAGCGCTGCGAATCCAGCACTTCGTGTTCGTTCGCGACTTGCTGAGCCTTGAGGTAACTCTCGATCAGCAACTGATAATGCGGCATGGCCTGGGCGTAGACGGCCGCCCACTGCTCGGCATCGGGACGGTTCCACGAGCCTTGCAGCTCGGAAAGCGTAGCCATGATGTCGATCGGCACCACCCCGGCCTGGGCCAGACGGGCAACGGTCAGATCAGTGGCCATTTTCGAGTGGTTGCCCGAGGCATCGACCACGGCAAACACCTTGTAGCCTTCGTGCACGGCGGCGATAGACGGGAACGCCAGGCACACGCTGGTCAGGGTGCCGGCGATCACCAGGGTTTTCTTGCCGGTGGCTTTGACTGCCGCGTGAAACTCGGCGTTATCCCAGGCGTTGATTTCACCTTTGCGGGCCACGTATTGCGCATGCGGCGCGGCCTCATGAATTTCCGGGATCAACGGCCCGTTCGGCCCCTGCGGCACGGACGCGGTGGTGATCACCGGCATCTTCAGCAAGGTCGCCGCCTTGGCCAGTGCCACGGCATTGGCGCGCAGTTGCGGCACATCCATGTCCTTGACGATCTGGAACAGACCGCTCTGGTGGTCAATCAACAACATCGCGGTGTCGTCGGGATCGATGGTCGGTTTCAGGCCATTGAAGTTCGCTGCATAGACAGTGCTCATGGGCGTTTCCTCTTTCTTTGGGCAACAGCCATCCCTGGCCTTCGAACCGGCCTACGCGTCCTGTGTAGAGCGGAGTGGTTTTGCGTTAAGCGTGCATCTGGCCGAAGCGGCCGGACTGGAAGTCGGCGAATGCCTGGTGAATTTCCTGCTCGGTGTTCATCACGAACGGGCCGTGGCCGACGATCGGTTCGTCGATCGGCTCGCCGCTGAGCAGCAACACCATCGCGTCCTGGCTGGCTTCGAGTGTCAACTGATGGCCGTCACGCTCGAACAGCGCCAACTGCCCTTCGCGCACCGATTCCAGACCGTTGACCTGCACCGAACCTTTGAGCACCACCAGCGCGGTGTTACGGCCTTCGTGCAGATCGAGCGTCAGCAATTTGCCTGCGTTCAGGCGCAAGTCCCACACGTCGATCGGGGTGAAAGTGCGTGATGGACCGGTGTGGCCATCGAACTCACCGGCGATCAGGCGCAGGCTGCCGGCGTTGTCCTTGAGTGCGATGCTCGGGATGTCGCTGTCGAGAATCGTCTGGTAGCCCGGCGCAGCCATTTTGTCCTTGGCTGGGAGGTTGACCCACAGCTGCACCATTTCCAGTTTGCCGCCGGTTTTGGCGAAGTTGTCCGAATGGAATTCCTCGTGGAGGATCCCGGAAGCCGCGGTCATCCATTGCACATCGCCAGGGCCGATGACCCCGCCACTGCCGGTCGAGTCGCGGTGCTGCACTTCGCCCTCATACACGATAGTCACGGTTTCGAAACCACGGTGCGGATGCTGACCAACGCCACGCCGCTCGGTGGTCGGAGTGAAGTGCGCCGGGCCGGCGTGATCGAGCAGCAGGAACGGGCTGATGTGTTTGCCCAGGTTGTCGTAGGAAAACAGTGTGCGAACCGGGAAACCATCGCCGACCCAATGGCCGCGCGGGCTGGTGTAGATACCGATGATGTTTTTCATGGTTGTCTCCAATTGGGGTGAGTGATGCGATGGATTAAGCTTAAATCCATGATCATTAATGCACTAGACTGCAAAAATCAGCCTTAGCGTTCTATCTGGAGAACGATGGTGGAAGACCTCAACACCCTCTACTACTTCACTCAAGTGGTGGAACACCACGGATTCGCCGCCGCCGGGCGGGCGCTGGACATGCCCAAGTCGAAACTCAGCCGGCGCATTTCCGAGCTCGAAGAACGCCTCGGCGTGCGCCTGTTGCACCGCACCAGCCGCCATTGTTCGCTGACCGAAATCGGCCAGGCGTACTACCAGCGCTGTCTGGCGATGCGCGTCGAAGCCGAAAGCGCGGCCGAACTGATCGAACGCAACCGCTCCGAGCCGCAAGGACTGGTGCGTCTCAGTTGCCCGACGGCGCTGCTCAACTCCTGGGTCGGGCCGATGCTCACCCGCTACATGCTCAAATATCCGTTGGTCGAGTTGTTCATCGAGAGCACCAACCGCCGGGTCGATCTATTGCACGAAGGCTTCGACATTGCGCTGCGGGTACGTTTTCCGCCACTGGAAAACACCGACATGGTGATGAAGGTGCTGGGCAACAGCACCCAGTCGGTGGTCGGCAGCCCGATGTTTGTCGAACGCCTGTCCTCACCGCCCTCGCCGGCCGATCTCAACGGCCTGCCGAGCCTGCATTGGGGTGCGGCGCAGCGCGAATACCAATGGGAGCTGCTCGGGCCGAATGACAATACGGCGGTGATTCGGCATACGCCGCGCCTGGTCACCGATGACCTGATTGCCTTGCGCCAGGCGGTCATCGCCGGGGTCGGCGTGGCGCACCTGCCGAGCGTGGTGGTGCGTGAGGACATTGCCGCCGGACGCGTGGTGGAACTGGTACCGGGCTGGGCGCCGAAATGCGGGGTGGTACACGCGATTTTCCCGTCGCGCCGGGGACTGCTGCCGTCGGTGCGCACGTTGATTGATTTTCTTGGGGAAGAGTTTGCGCAGAGCGATATAGCCTGAATCGGTGGTGCGCCCTTCGCGAGCAGGCTCGCTCCCACAGGGGATTTGTGAACACCGCAGATCTCCTGTGGGAGCGAGCCTGCTCGCGAAGGGGCCAGACCAGACAACACAAACTCCATATTGGATTCATGACTTCTGCTCAACAGTGCTTTGCCCCACCAGCGGTTTTTCTCAAGGAAGCAGACGCGGATACTCCTGCCCATTCCCACTGCAACCCTGGAGTCATCAATGTCTGTTCCCGCTTTTGGTCTGGGTACGTTTCGCCTGCAAGGTCAGGTGGTCATCGATTCGGTGAGCACCGCGCTTGAACTCGGTTACCGGGCCATCGACACCGCGCAGATCTACGAGAACGAAGCCGAGGTCGGCCAGGCCATCGCCGCCAGCGGCATCGCCCGCGACGAGCTGTTTATCACCAGCAAGATCTGGGTCGCCAACTTCGCCAAGGAGCGCCTGATCGACAGCCTCAAGGAAAGCCTGCACAAGCTGCAAACCGATTACCTGGACCTGACGCTGATCCACTGGCCCTCGCCGGAAGACCAGGTGCCGGTCGCCGAGTTCATGGGCGCGCTGCTGGAAGCCAAGCGTCTGGGCCTGACCCGGCAGATCGGTATTTCCAACTTCACCATCGAGCTGATGCAACAAGCGATCGCCGCAGTCGGCGCCGACAACATCGCCACCCATCAGATCGAACTGCACCCGTACCTGCAAAACCGCAAAGTGGTCGAGTTCGCCCAGAGCCAGGGCATCCAGATCACCTCGTACATGACCCTCGCCTACGGCGAAGTGCTCAAGGACCCGCTGATCCAGCAGATCGCCGCACGCCTGCAGGCCACCCCGGCACAAGTCACCCTGGCCTGGGCGATGCAGTCGGGATACGCAGTGATTCCGTCGTCGACCCAACGCGCCAACCTGCAAAGCAACCTCGGCGCGACAACGCTGACCCTGAGTGAAGCCGACATGGCGCTGATCGCCACGCTGGAACGCGGCCAGCGCCTGACCAGCCCGAAAGGCATCGCCCCGCAGTGGGATTGATCGTTCAGGCCTGAAGACGTTGCGCGAGGCCGAGCATGGCCACGCGCAGCGCATCGGCCGAGCGCTCGACCGCTTGGCTTTCGGTGTCTCGACACGCCTGCTCGAGATCCGCACAAGCTGCCGCCACTCGTGCGGCACCGACCATCTGCGCGCCGCCCTTGATGTGATGCGCCAGCGTGCGCAATTCGCTCAGGTTCTGGGGGTGGCGCACAGCGTCCAGCCGTTGCAGGTCATCCTGCAGACTGCGCAACACTTGCTCCCGCAATCGTTGAATCACCGCGTGATCGTCACCGGCCATCTGTTCCAGCGCGCTCAGATCGAGCTCAGTCAGCGACAGCACCGGGTTTGGCTCGTACTCACTGTCGTGGTGACTGGCGCCCTGCAACGCCAGCGCCAGATCAGCCAGGCGGATCGGTTTGAACAGGCAATCATCCATGCCGGCCTCCAGACAGCGGACCTTCTCTTCGATCTGCGCATTGGCGGTAAAACCGAGGATCAAGCACCGCACCCTGCCACTCGCGGCCTCGTCGTCACGGATCGCCCGAGCCAACTCGTAGCCGTTGCGCCGTGGCATGTTGCAGTCAGTGATCAGCACATCGAACGCTTGTGCCCGCCAGCACTCCAGGCCCTGCTCACCGTCCTCGATGTCGACCGTGCGATGGCCCAGTTCACTCAGTTGCCAGCACAGCAGCAGACGGTTGACCGGGTGATCATCCACCACCAGCACGCTGAGTGAGCACGTGGGCTTATCCGCGACCTCAGGGCTTGCCAGCTCAGGCTCACGCGCGGCCAGCCGTGGCAATTGCAGGCTGACTTCAACCCGGGTTCCCTGCCCGGGCGTACTGTCCAAGTGCAGGGTACCGCCCATCATTTCGCAGAGGCTGCGGCTGATCACCAACCCCAGTCCAGAGCCGCTGCGCGCTGACTGGCCAGGGTTGCCGGCCTGGACAAACGGGCTGAACAGGCGCTGCTGGTCTTCGGCGCTGATGCCGACGCCGCTGTCGGCAATCTCGACTGTCACGGCCATCAGCCCCAGCGGTGTCGCGCTCACCGACAATTGCAGGCTCACCTGGCCGTGCCCGGTGAACTTGATCGCATTGCTCAACAGGTTCGACAGCACTTGCTTGAAGCGTGTCGGGTCGATCATCACGTCGACGTCACTCTGCGCATCCAGCTCGATGTACCACGCCAGGCGCTTCTGTCGCGCCAGCCCTTCAAACACCCGGCACACCGAGCTCACCAGTTCGCGCAGGTTGGCCCGCTCCGGCGCGAGGGAAAGATGCCCCGACTCAATGCGCGCGATGTCGAGAATGTCGCCGATCAGTGCGAGCAACTGCTGGCCGGCGCCGGACGCGACCTGAATCGCCAGGCGGTCGGTCACGCCCTCCTCGGCACGTTTGAGTGCAAGTTCGAGCATGCCGATCAAGGCGTTCATCGGGGTGCGGATTTCGTGGCTCATGGTCGCCAGAAAGGTGGTCTTGGCCCGATTGGCGTCGTCAGCCACATCCTTGGCCTGCTGCAACTGACGCAACCATTGCTGACGCTGACGCAACTGCCAGCGCTGAAAGCCGATCCAGGCCAGTGCCAGCACCAGCAACCCCGCCGCAGCGGCAAACCCCAGGAAAATCTCGCGGCGATGGCGCAGCCAATAGCTCTCCTCCACCACCACATCATGGCTCCAGCGCTCGACCAACTCGTCCATCTGCTGGGGCGCGATGCTCAGCAGCGCCTTGTTCAGGATCGTGTGCAGCGCCGAGCCTTGCGGGGCGGTAGCCAGGGCGATGCGGGCTGGTTGATCGCCAATGGTGTTGGTGATGCGCAGGCGCTCACGGTAATGGCGAGCAATCAGAAAGCGCGCCACCAGCAATGAACTGACGGTCGCATCGGCCTGACCTTTGACAATCAGTTCCATGCCCTCGGCGGGGCTGCTGACCTCGACCAGACGCACCCGGGGCAGGCGCCGCAGAATGTAGTCGCGCAACGGATGACCGCGATAGATCGCCAGCCGCTTGCCCTGCAGATCGTCGAGGCTGCGCGGGCTGCGGGGCGCTGTCGATCCGACCAGCACAAACGGGTTGTTCAGGTATGCACGGGTGAACTGCAGCTCGGCTTCACGCTCACTGCTGGGCGTCACCACCGGCAATACATCGAGTTCGCCGGCCTTGAGCTGTTCGATCTGGCGGTCCAGCGACCGCCCACGGACCACCTCGAATTGCAGCCCGGTGCGCTGACTGATGAGGTTGAGCAGCTGCGCCGACAGCCCGCTGAAACGCCCGTCGGCATCAAAAAACGTCAGCGGTGCGAAGTCTTCGATCACTCCCACTCGTACCACCGGGTGCTGCTCCAGCCACTCCTGCTCGCTGGCGCTGAGGCGTACCCGAGACTGTGCGGCCACTTGCGCGCGCCCCGCACTCCAGCGTTGCTCGATCAACTGACGACGTTCCATGGGAATCGCCGCCAGCGCCTTGTCGATGAGGCGCTTGAGGCGGAGTTCGCTGCGCAGCAGGGCGAAACCGAAGGCGTTAGCGTCCAGTCCCGATGGCCCGGCCAGTTGCAGGTCATTGCGGTAGTTGGTGTTGATCAGGTAATTGCTGCTGATCAGGTCACCCAGGCACCCGTCATCGACCCCGAACGCCACCGCACCGAGTGCATCCATCGCCGAGGGGTAGCGCTGCACGTTCGCCCGGGGATAGAACGCCTGCACGCTGGCCAATGGCAGATAGTCCTCGACCATGGCGATGCGCTTGCCCGCCAGATCCGCTGGCAAGGTTTCGTCGAGTCGGGTCACCAGCATCGGCTGGTCTTCGGCGTAGGGGCGCGACAGGATGAAGTCCGGGTCGACGAGTTCGAAGCTGTTGGAGGTCCCCAGCAAGTCCAGTTCGCCGCGCTTGAGCGCTGCCATCACCGCGTCACGGTTGGCGAAGCGTTGCACGTCGATGCGCACACCGAGCAGTTGCGCCAGCAGTTCGGCGTAATCGGCAGTCAGTCCTTCCAGCTCCTGCCGATTGCGGGTGATTTCGAACGGCGGGTAATCCGCTCCGGAGATGCCCATGCGTATTTCCGGGTGCTGGTGTAGCCATTGTCGGTCCTGCTCGTCGAACGCGAGCTGGATATTCCCCAGCCCCGCCTGAGTCAACAGCTCAAGGCGCTGCGGCGGTTCACTGGCCCAGCAGAGGGTCGAGATGCCCAACCACAGCACATACAGCCAGCAAACCGGTCTCATCGGGACATTCAAATCAGATGATTGCGCTTGGCGAAATCGCGCAAGTGCACCGCTGAGTTCGTACCGAGCTTTTTCATCAAGCGGGTTTTATAGGTGCTGACGGTTTTATGGCTCAGGTGCATGTCTTCAGCAATTGCCTTGTTGGCCTTGCCCTGCGCCAGTTGCTCAAGGATGTTCAGCTCACGGTTGGACAGATCGTCGATCATCTGTTTTTCGCTGCGGTGCAACGGGCTCGACGAATAGTCCTTGTCAGACGGCGCCGCGAAATAGGAATAGCCCGACATCAGCGCCTGGATTGCCTTGTGCAATTGCACCAGCTGGTTGGTTTTGGCTACGAAGCCCAAGGCTCCGGCACGCAGACAGCGGCCCTGATAATACCGCGGGTCCTGGGAGCTGAAGATCAGCACCTTGCACTTGGGGTCGATGGCCTTGAGCCGTTCCAGTACCTCCAGGCCACCGATTCCCGGCAGTTTGAGATCGAGCACCACCAGTTGGGGCTTGTACTTGCGGTTCAGCTCCATGGCTTCGCTGGCGCTCGCTGCTTCGTGAATCTCCTTGAACCGCTCGGTTTCGAGTACGAGCCTCACGGCCGCCCGCACCACCGGATGATCGTCGACGATCAGCGCTGACTTCATGACCGCTCCCAGTGCGAAAACAAGACGATGACGCCACCGGCGTCGGCTGCGCCTGACACGATGGCTGCGCAAAGACTGTTACACGGGAATCCGGCGGGATCTACCTGTCAGATCTGACAGTTGCGATCAGCGGTTATCCGTGCTCAAGCCCGACGCTGCAGGGCCGCGACCGGGTTCCAGACGTTCGATGCGCACACCGGGAGAACATCGACGTGCGCCATCAGGTGCTTGATCGCGGCGGCATTGGGCAGTGCGGCATGGCTGATCAGCACGTTCTCCTGAGCGAAGCCTGCCGCTGTCTGCTCCGGGGCCGATGGCTCGTTGTAGATCAGGGCGTGACGCACATGCGGGTTGTTCAGGAAAAAGCCGAGCAGATCCAGAGACCCGCCTGCCAGCTCGGCGTTGATGACCACAGCGTCGAACGGTTCAGTGCCGTACTCCACCAGCGTCAGCAGTTCCAGCAGGCTCTGTACCGGGGCAACACGGAAGTATTCGAGGCCATTGAACAGGCGCTCGATCTTCATCCGGTGAAAATGCTGCGCGTCGGCAATCAGGATACGCAGGGTTTTATTGATCATGCTCGTTCTCCTGGAGGTCGAGGGGGGATGTACCAAGACTACGCACGGCACTGGAACAGCTCTGTAGGACCTTTCCTAAAAAACCGGTCATTCGTCCGAGCCCTTCGCGTGGCTGCGCCGTTGCAACCAATTCAACAAATCGGCCCCGGCCATCGGCCTCGCGTACCAGTAGCCCTGCCCCTGCGTGCAGCCCAGCGCCAGCAGTTCGCGACGTTGCGCATCGGTCTCGATGCCTTCGATCACCACCGCCATGCCCAGCGTTTCACCCAACGCCAGGGTGCTGCTGATCGCCGCACGGCAACGTGGCTCATACTCGAGGCTGCGGATGAACTCGGCGTCGAGCTTGATTTCGTTGAACGGCAACTGACACAGACGCTGCAACGAAGAAAACCCCGCACCGAAGTCATCGATGGACAGACGACAGCCCATCATCCGCAACCGCACCAGACTCTCCAGGCTGGTGGCGGGCGCTTCCAGCAGGCCGCTTTCAGTCAGTTCGAAAGTCAGGCTCGATCCCGCCACGGCATGCCGCGCCAGGGTGGCTTTAAGGGTATTGGCCAACTCCGGATTGGCCAATTGCACGGTTTGCAGATTGAACGCCATATTCAGCGCGAAGCCCTGGGCCCGAGCGCTCTGGTGCAGGCCCAGCGCCTGTTCCAGCTGGGAAAACAGCAGGTCGTCGAGCAAGCCACAGCGCTCCAGCACCGACATGAACTGCGCCGGGGCGATAATCCCCCGGGTCGGATGCAACCAGCGGCAGAGCACCTCGACACCGCAGACTTCTCCGGTGTGCAGGTTGAATTTGGGTTGATACCAGGCATGCAGTTGCTGATCGGCCAACGCCTGACGCACTGACGCTTCACTGGCCAGCTCCACTGCCCCGGCCGTGCTATCAGCGATGACCGGTCTGTCGACGAACGAGTCCAACAGCCCTGCCAGCACCTGCGCATGCATCGGTTTGCCGACATCGCCCAACAGTTCCAGACCGAGCAATGTCACCATCTGATGCACCGCCCGACGCAGATCCGCCGACAACGAACTGCAGATGATGACCGCCTTCACTTGCCCGGAGGCCCCCACCCGCTGCAGGAATTGAAGACCGTCCATGCCCTCCATCTGCAAGTCGCACAGGGCAATATCGACCCTGCCGACCTCATCGAGCAGCGCCAGCGCCTGCGCCCCGTCACTGGCTTCGAACACCTGGTGGCAACCCAGGCTCTGCAGCATGCTGACCGCCACCGAACGCTGGAACGGGTGGTCTTCAAGCACCAGGATACGAAGCGGCGGATTGGACATGGTTTTGGGCTCGTGGTGAGTGAAAGACCTATGAGCGTCCGCTACCTGAGCGTTGAACTCACGGGGAAAGGTCGGAAACGGCGTGGGAAATTGCCTAAACATCGAGGTACGCCAGCACCGTGCCAAGGCTCTGTCGGTCCAGCGTACGCAGCATGAACAGCTGCCGTCGACCGGTCGCAAATATCGCCTCAGCCTGCGGCAGACCCCGCCGGGCATCGTGGATCACGCCATGCCGAATCTGTGGATTGCTCTGAAAGAACCGCACCGGATCAACCCCCGTCGTGGCAATCAACTCGCCATTGATGATCATCAGATCGTATTGCTCGAACGGGTCATGGGCGTAATGCGTCAGAGCCAGCAGTTCACGAAACGAACGTATCGGCGTGAGATCGCGATAGCCCAGTTCGTTGCAGACTCGGGCGATTCTGGACTGCAGAGCGGGCTGTTCTTCGACGATCACGATTCGCCTGCACTTGTAGGACATAGAATTCAACGGCGTAGGA
This sequence comes from Pseudomonas sp. AD21, assembly GCF_002878485.1. NCBI lineage: Bacteria > Pseudomonadati > Pseudomonadota > Gammaproteobacteria > Pseudomonadales > Pseudomonadaceae > Pseudomonas > Pseudomonas sp. AD21. The sequence goes on along the minus strand of NZ_NQYG01000014.1, from coordinate 21,440 downwards.
AATGTGCTGAACACGCTAACCAGAACGCTTCAAAATCTATGTAGGAAAAGTCCTAAAAACAGGCAGAATTCTCTGGAAAACCGAAAAAATCGCCGCACAGGTCCGATCCGACGCGGCGATTTTCTTGCCGGAGGTAGCGATAACCCGGGGTTACGCTGAAGGGCTGTTCAATTGGCGGCTCGATACGATTGCCTTACTCCGTGGTACTCGGACTCCAGAACGCCTGCACCACCAGCGCCGACGTGGAAATCCGCGCCACCAGCGCGTCCAGTTCGTCGCCGTCTACCGAGGTGGTCGCCAGCGTGGCTTCGATCTCGATTTCGTCGGCGCCAAAGGCATGCACGTCGACGTCACTGGCCGGGTAGTTGCTGCGCTCCAGCTCGGCTTCGAGCAGGGCGAACACGGCTTTCTGCTGCGAACGCCGGGCAATGACATAAACGATGTTGGTGACTTCCGCCGAGACCACGTCCAGTGGCTGGCGGTTGATGTTGTTGACGATCGGCCGCAGCAAGGTGTTGGCGGCGAGGATGAATAGCGTGCCGAGCACCGCTTCGGCCAACAGGTCGGCACCGGCGCAGGCGCCGACGGCGGCTGAGGTCCACAGGGTGGCGGCGGTGTTGAGACCGCGCACGTTGCCCTCTTCGCGCATGATCACCCCGGCACCGAGAAAACCGATGCCGGAGACCACGTAGGCGACCACCCGCACCGCGCCTTCAGCGCCGCCGAGGCGGTTGGCCATGTCGACAAAAATTGCCGCGCCGACGGCCACCAGCACATTGGTGCGCAGGCCGGCGGTGCGTTGCCGGTACTGGCGCTCGAAACCGATCAGGCCACCGAGGATGAACGCCGCGCTGAGGCTGACGAGGGTGTCGAGCAGCGAGGTGAGGTTGAGGTTGTTGATGGCTTGCATGATGAAGCTCCTTGAATAAACCACGGTCCCCTGTGGGAGCGGGCTTGCTCGCGAAGGCGGTGTGTCAGCCACTACAACTGTGACTGAACAACCGCCTTCGCGAGCAAGCCCGCTCCCACAGGGGAACAGTGTTGTCCGAACCTTTATTGCCAGCCGAATCGGCGGATATAGAAGCCTTTCACCGCCTGGGTCAGCGCCATGTACGCCAGCAGGATCACCGGCAAGAACACGAAATACATCGACGGCAGCGCCTGCAGTTTGAAGTAGTTCGCCAGCGGCCCCATCGGCAGGAAGATCCCGACGGCCATGATGATTCCGGTCATCACCAGCAGCGGCATGGCTGCACGGCTTTGCAGGAACGGAATCTTCGGCGTGCGGATCATGTGCACGATCAGCGTCTGGGTCAGCAGCCCCACCACGAACCAGCCGGACTGGAACAGGGTCTGGTGATCCGGGGTGTTGGCATCGAACACATACCACATCAAGGCGAACGTCAGGATGTCAAAGATCGAACTGATCGGGCCGAAGAACAGCATGAAGCGACCGACATCACCCGGCTGCCAGCGCTGTGGCTTTTTCAGCATTTCCTCGTCGACGTTGTCGAACGGAATCGCAATCTGCGAAATGTCGTAGAGCAGGTTCTGTACCAGCAGGTGCATCGGCAGCATCGGCAGAAACGGGATGAACGCACTGGCCACCAGCACCGAGAACACGTTGCCGAAGTTGGAACTGGCGGTCATCTTGATGTACTTGAGCATGTTGGCGAAGGTGCGGCGCCCTTCGAGCACGCCCTCCTCCAGCACCATCAGGCTCTTTTCCAGGAGGATGATGTCGGCGGCTTCCTTGGCAATGTCCACCGCGCTGTCTACCGAGATACCGATGTCGGCAGTGCGCAGCGCCGGGGCGTCGTTGATCCCGTCGCCCATGAAACCGACCACGTGCCCATTGCCCTTGAGGATGCGCACGATGCGCTCCTTGTGCGATGGCGTAAGCTTGGCGAACACGTTGGTTTTCTCAACCGCCACGGCCAGTTCGGCATCGCTCATGCGCTCGACATCGTTACCCAGCAGCAAGCCCTGTTGCGCGAGGCCGACTTCGCGGCAGATCTTCGCAGTCACCAGCTCGTTGTCGCCGGTCAGTACTTTGACCGCCACGCCATGCTCGGCCAGGGCCTTGAGCGCCGGTGCGGTGCTTTCCTTCGGTGGATCGAGGAACGCCACGTAACCGATCAGCGTCAGTTCCTGCTCGTCCGCCAGACTGTAGGTGTCGCGACCTTCGGGCATCGAGCGGGCAGCCACCGCCACCACGCGCAAGCCTTCAGCGTTGAATGCTGCGGTGACCTGACGTATCCGGGTCAGCAATTCATCGCTCAAGGCTTCCTCGACATCACCGTGCTGCACACGGCTGCACACCGCCAGCACTTCTTCCACCGCGCCTTTGCAGATCAGCAGATGTGGCTCGCCACGCCCTTCGACCACCACCGACATGCGCCGACGATTGAAGTCGAACGGGATCTCGTCGACCTTGCGAAACGCCGTGCCGACTTTAAGTTCACGGTGGATTTCCACGTGTTCCAGCACCGCCACGTCGAGCAGGTTTTTCAGCCCTGTCTGGTAGTAGCTGTTGAGATAAGCCATTTCCAGCACGTCATCGGAGTCGTTCCCCCAGACGTCGACGTTGCGCGCGAGGAAGATCTTGTCCTGAGTCAGGGTGCCGGTCTTGTCGGTGCACAGCACGTCCATCGCGCCGAAGTTCTGAATCGCGTCCAGGCGCTTGACGATGACTTTCTTGCGCGACAGGAACACCGCGCCCTTGGCCAGCGTCGAGGTGACGATCATCGGCAGCATTTCCGGGGTCAGACCGACGGCGATCGACAGTGCGAACAGCAGTGCTTCAGTCCAGTCGCCCTTGGTGAAACCGTTGATGAACAGCACCAGCGGCGCCATGACGAACATGAAGCGGATCAGCAGCCAGCTGACTTTGTTCACGCCCATCTGGAACGAGGTCACGGCCCGGTCAGTCGCACCGACCCGTTGTGCCAGCGCGCCGAAATAGGTGCTGTTGCCGGTGGTGAGAATCACCGCCACGGCCGTGCCGGACACCACGTTGGTGCCCATGAACAAAATGTTTTCCAGTTCCAGCGGATTGCGCGTGTCGCGATCGGCCTGACGCGGGAATTTCTCCACCGGCATCGATTCACCGGTCATCGCTGCCTGGCTGACGAACAGATCCTTGGCGCTGAGCACCCGGCAGTCGGCCGGAATCATGTCGCCGGCCGACAGTACGATCAGGTCACCCGGCACCAATTGCTTGATCGGCAGCTCAATGCGCGGCTCATCGCGACGCATCACCGTGGCGGTGTTGCTGACCATCGCCTTGAGCGCGTCGGCGGCCTGGTTGGATTTGCTTTCCTGCCAGAAGCGCAACAGCGTCGACAGCACCACCATCGAGAAGATCACGGTGGCGGCTTTCAGGTCTTCGGTCAGCCAGGAGATGACCGCCAACAGGGTCAGCAGCAGGTTGAACGGGTTTTTGTAGCAGTGCCACAGGTGGGTCCACCACGGCAGCGGCTGCTCGTGTTCGACTTCGTTGAGGCCGTACTGCGCGCGCAGTGCGTCGACTTCAAAGTCGGTCAGACCGTCGGTGTGGGTGCCCAGCGACGACAGCAGTTCGCCGCTGTCGCGATGAGCCGCATCGACCAGGGTGTTGGCCAGGGTGGGCGGTACTTCACGGCTGACCGTGGTGTCGTTGATCGATTCCAGCAACGCCAGACGACGGAAGTGCCGGGCGATGTGGCGTGTGCGCAGGAAGCCTGCGAAAAATTCCTTGAGCGTAAGTTTCATGGCTGTTGCCCCTATGGTCAGCCGGGAAACCGTCAAGCAGGTACAGCCGCGCCTCGTCCACCGGAAAAACCGGTACGGCAAGGCTTGGCGCGCCAGGCAGAAAAGACTGGCGTGTCGATAGAGTTGCGATGACGACCCTAAAGGTCGAAACCACACTTTTTCAGTGTCGATGAGAAGGACGTCGGGACATGACCTTACTGGTCATGCTCAGGATGCCGCTGCTCGCTTTACGGCGAGACAACGGCAGAGAAAGGCTGCGCGTTATCTTGCCGAGAATCTGCCGGTTACCGAGACCGGCCGACAACTGTCACTCGAACAAGTACCCACTGTGGGTCTCCGCTATTGATGAAAACGCGCGAAGCTTACGCCTCGATGATTGGAGAGTAAACCCGCGAAAGGAAGTGTGTCGGGGAATGTCAGGAATGTTCAGGAAAGGTTCAGGATGATCGTTCCCACGCTCTGCGTGGGAATGCAGCCCGGGACGCTCCGCGTCCCTATCGAAGGCCGAACGCGGAGCGTACGTTGAGGCGTTCCCACGCAGAGCGTGGGAACGATCTGGCCTGGAAATCGGCGTTAGCTGGCAGTCGCCAACAACAGATCCGCCATCGAACGGCTGTGCCCACGGTTCTTGCCGTGCTCATACAGCGAACCGGCGATCTCGTCGGCCCGCACCGGCAACACCGACAGCAGTGTGTCGCTCAGACCATGGCTGGCCTGGCAGAAGCCCTGCATGTACAGGCCGGCCTTGCAGCGTTCGTCGGTGATCAGTTTGTAGTTGCGATCGACCTCGAAGTCGCCCAGGTATTCCTGCAGCGGCGCCAGCAGTTTGCGGTGCATCTGACGCTCGTAACCGGTGGCCAGCACCACCGCGTCGTAGATGCGCACGGTGACTTCGCCGGTGGCGTTGTTGCGCACCGCCAGTTCGATACCGCGCTCGGTGGCGGTGGCGCTCTCGACGGTGGTCAGGGTGCGGAACGCATGACGGGCGATGCCCGAGACTTTCTGGCGATAGAAGATGCCGTAGATGCGCTCGATCAGATCGATGTCCACCACCGAGTAGTTGGTGTTGTGGTACTCGTTGACCAGGCGTTCACGCTCGGCGCTGTTCTGCTGGAACACCAGGTCGGTGAACTCCGGCGAAAACACTTCGTTGACGAACGGGCTGTCGTCCGCAGGCTTGAGGGCCGAGCCGCGCAGGATCATGTCGACCTGCACCGAGGGGAACGAATCATTGAGGTCGATGAACGCTTCCGCCGCGCTCTGTCCACCGCCGATGATCGCGATGCTCATCGGTTGACTGTTCACGCACGGCTGTTTGGCCATCTGCGACAGGTATTGCGAGTGATGGAACACACGGCTGTCGCCCTTGAGCGACTTGAACGCCTCGGGAATACGCGGCGTGCCGCCGGCGCTGACCACCACCGAACGTGCGGTGCGTACGAACTGCTGGCCGGCGGTATCGCGGGAGATCACGCGCAGCGCTTCAACCTGATGGTTGTGCAGCACCGGCTCGATGGCCAGCACTTCTTCACCATAACGGCTCTGCTCGGTGAACTGCCCGGCGACCCAGCGCAGGTAGTCGTTGTACTCCATGCGGCACGGGTAGAAGGTGCCGAGGTTGATGAAGTCGACCAGGCGGCCGTGGGCCTTCAGGTAGTTGACGAACGAGTACGGGCTGGTCGGGTTGCGCAGGGTCACCAGATCCTTGAGAAAGGAAATCTGCAACTCGCTTTGGGTCGACAGGGTATTGCCGTGCCAGCTGTAGTCGGCCTGCTTGTCGAGGAACAGCACATCCAGCTCGCCGTGGGTCGGGCCGCGCTCTTGCAGAGCGATGGCCAGCGCCAGGTTCGAAGGGCCGAAACCGACGCCGATCAGGTCGTGAACGATGGGCGATGCAATTGCCTGAGTCATTTCCAGTGTCCTCTGGATGAACCCCTCAACAAGGGGAAAGGAGAGCCTAAGTGACCTGACCGGCCTTGAGCAGGACAGCAGGTCGTCTGTTGAGTAGGAACGAGGACAGTGAAATAAAATTTAACGATGTCGGCTCAATGGGCATCCCATTGCTTGATGCGCAGGCGGCAATGCTTCATCGCATTGACGATGTGCTTTTCCACCAGCGCCTTGGAAATGCCCAGGTGTTCGGCGATCTGTGGGTGCGACAGGCCTTCGATCTTGCGCAGCAGAAAACTGTCGCGGCACAGCGGCGACAGCTCTGCCAGTGCGCGCTGCAGCATCTCCAGACGCTGGCCGTGATCGAGGGTGCCGTGGGGCGACGGGGTGAAATAGCGCTCTTCGCTGTCGAGCACTTCCAGCGGTTCGACCTGGCGCAAGGCGTTACGCCGATGATCGTCGATGACCAGATTCAACGCCGTGCGATAAAGAAAGGCCCGGGGCTGCTCGATCGGCGTGTCGCTGGAACGCTCCAGAACCCGCACATAAGCGTCATGCACCACATCTTCGGCGACCTGACGGTTGCCGAGCTTGGCGTTCAGGAAACACACCAGCTCGCGATAGTAGTTTTCCAACATGACTCCCGGCCGCTTCGATGCGGATTCGATCCTTGAGCACACTGATCGACGGCCCCGCAAACACGGGTAGCAAGATAGTGGCAACTTGAGGCGCGTAATTTATAGTAATTCTCATATAGATTTAAAGTGGCGTTTGTCGTTGCCCGCTAAATAGTGCCGTTCTATACCTGTAACATCCTGTGTCTTCGCTTAAATTCCCTTCTGCTTTCATCGTTTACAGGACAGCTCCCCGTGTCTGTCGCGCCCTGCGACAGCGTTCAGCGGCTGCCCGCCTTCTGCGTGCAGCCGAACGACGGGCCGAATTCCACTGGCCGGAACCCTGCATGAAACGTCCCCGCCCCGCCCGACGCGCCCTGCTCGTAGTCCTTTGTCTGATCCCCGTTGTTGCCTACGCCGCGTGGCAAATCATGCCGCCGGGCCGGGACCGCTTCGCCACCGTGCAAGTCACCCGTGGCGACATCGAAAGCAGCGTCACCGCGCTGGGCACCCTGCAACCGCGACGTTATGTGGATGTCGGTGCGCAGGCCTCCGGGCAGATCCAGAAAATCCACGTGGAAGTCGGTGATGTGGTCAAGGAAGGCCAGTTGCTGGTGGAAATCGATCCGTCCACGCAGAAAGCCAAACTCGATGCCGGGCGCTTCTCCATCGAAAACCTCAAGGCGCAATTGCAGGAACAACGCGCCCAGCATGAGCTGGCGCAACAGAAGTACCAGCGTCAGCAGCATCTGGCCGCCGGCGGCGCTACCCGTGACGAAGACGTGCAGACCGCACGCGCCGAACTGAAAGCCACGCAGGCGCGCATCGACATGTTCCAGGCGCAGATCCGCCAGGCTGAAGCCAGCCTGCGCAGCGATCAGGCCGAACTCGGCTACACCCGGATCTACGCGCCGATGGCCGGCACCGTGGTCGCCCTCGACGCCCGCGAAGGCCAGACCCTCAACGCGCAACAACAGACACCGCTGATCCTGCGCATCGCCAAACTGTCGCCGATGACGGTGTGGGCCGAGGTGTCCGAGGCCGACATCGGCCACGTCAAACCGGGCATGACCGCCTACTTCACCACCCTCAGCGGCGGCCAGCGACGCTGGAGCAGCACCGTGCGGCAGATTCTGCCGGTGCCGCCCAAGCCGCTGGACCAGACCAGCCAGGGCGGCGGCAGCCCGGCCAGCACCAGCAAAAGCGGCAGCGCGCGCGTGGTGTTGTACACCGTGCTGCTCGACGTCGATAACGCCGACAACGCCTTGATGGCGGAGATGACCACCCAGGTGTTTTTCGTCGCCGACCAGGCCAAAGGTGTGCTCACCGCGCCGGTCGTCGCCTTGCAGGGCAGCACCACCGCCAACCTGCAGACCGCGCAGGTAATCGCTGCCAATGGCGACATCCAGCAGCGCGAGGTGCGCACCGGGATTAGCGACCGGCTCAAGGTGCAGATTGTCGACGGCCTCAACGAAGGCGATCATCTGTTGATTGGCCCGGCCGACGGCAACGGGGGCTGAATGCAAACGCCTCTGATCGACCTGCAGGACATCCGCAAATCCTACGGTGGCGGCGACGCCCCCGAGGTTCACGTGCTGCGCGGTATCGACCTGTCGATCCACGCCGGTGAGTTCGTGGCGATTGTCGGCGCTTCCGGCTCCGGTAAATCGACCCTGATGAACATCCTCGGCTGCCTCGACCGCCCAACGTCCGGCGAGTACCGTTTTGCCGGGGAAAACGTCGCCGGCCTCGACAGCGACGAGCTGGCCTGGCTACGCCGCGAAGCCTTCGGTTTTGTGTTTCAGGGTTATCACCTGATTCCGTCCGGCTCGGCCCAGGAAAACGTCGAGATGCCGGCTATCTATGCCGGCACTCCCGCCGCCGAACGTCACGCCCGCGCTGCCGCCCTGCTCGACCGTCTCGGCCTGGCCTCGCGCACCGGCAACCGCCCGCATCAGTTGTCCGGCGGTCAGCAGCAACGGGTGTCGATTGCCCGGGCGCTGATGAACGGCGGCCACATTATCCTCGCCGACGAACCCACCGGCGCCCTCGACAGCCACAGCGGCAAAGAGGTGATGGCGCTGCTCGACGAACTGGCGAGCCAGGGCCACGTGGTGATCCTCATCACCCACGACCGCGAAGTCGCGGCCCGGGCCAAGCGCATCATCGAAATTCGCGACGGCCTGATCATCAGCGATAGCGCCCGGGACAATCCCGAAGCGCAGACCAGCGCCAACCCCGGCGCCCTGCAAGCGGTCGATCTGCGCAAGCGTCTGGCCGTGGGCGCGGAAGCCACCGGTGCCTGGAAAGGTGAATTGGTCGATGCCCTGCACGCGGCATGGCGGGTGATGTGGATCAACCGCTTTCGCACCGCACTGACCTTGCTCGGGATCATCATCGGCGTGGCGTCGGTGGTGGTCATGCTGGCGGTCGGCGAAGGCAGCAAACGCCAGGTGATGGCACAGATGGGCGCGTTCGGTTCGAACATCATTTATCTGAGTGGCTCGGCGCCCAATCCGCGTACACCGCCAGGGATCATCACGCTGGACGATGTGCATGCACTGGCCAGCCTGCCGCAAGTCCAGCGGATCATGCCGGTCAACGGTGCCGAAGCCGGCGTGCGATACGGCAATGCCGACCACCTGAGTTACGTGGGCGGTAACGACACAAACTTCCCGGCGATCTTCAACTGGCCGGTGGTGCAAGGCAGCTATTTCACTGAAGCCGACGAGCAGAATGCCGCAGCCGTCGCGGTGATCGGCCACAAAGTCCGGAGCAAACTGCTCAAGGATGTGCTCAACCCGATCGGCCAATACATCCTGATCGAGAATGTGCCGTTCCAGGTGGTCGGCGTGCTGGCGGAAAAAGGCGCCAGCTCCGGCGACTCCGACAGCGACAATCGCATCGCCATCCCTTATTCGGCAGCCAGCGTCAGGCTGTTCGGCACACGCAATCCGGAATACGTGGCCATCGCCGCCGCCGACGCGCGCAAGGTCAAGGACACCGAGCAGGCCATCGAGCAACTGATGCTGCGCCTGCACAACGGCAAGAAGGATTTCGAACTGACCAACAACGCCGCGATGATCCAGGCCGAAGCGCGCACCCAGAACACCCTGTCGCTGATGCTCGGTTCGATTGCCGCGATCTCGCTGCTGGTCGGCGGCATCGGCGTGATGAACATCATGCTCATGACCGTACGCGAGCGTACTCGCGAGATCGGCATTCGCATGGCTACCGGCGCCCGCCAACGCGACATCCTGCGCCAGTTTCTCACCGAAGCGGTGATGCTCTCGGTGGTCGGCGGCATTGCCGGCATCGCCCTGGCACTGATCGTCGGCGGCGTGCTGATCCTCAGCGAAGTGGCCGTGGCCTTTTCCTTGATGGCGGTACTCGGCGCGTTCGGCTGCGCCCTGGTCACCGGTGTTGTCTTCGGCTTCATGCCTGCCCGCAAAGCTGCCCGGCTCGACCCGGTCACGGCTCTTACCAGTGAATGATCGACCTATGAAACCGCGTCTCAGCCTGTTGACCGTGTGCCTGTTCCTCAGCGCCTGCGGCAGTCCCGTACAGCGTCCAGACAGCGGCGTACAAGCGCCGGCCGCCTGGCAATCACCCCATGCCGCCAGCGTCGCACGCATTGATCCACAGTGGTGGACACAGTTCGGCAGCCCCGAACTCGACCGCCTGATCGAGCAGGCACGCCTGGGCAGTTTCGACCTCGCCGCTGCCGTCGCCCGCGTGCGTCAGGCCCAGGCCGCAACGGTGATTGCCGGTGGTTCGCTGCTGCCCGAGGTCAAGGCCGGCCTCAATGCCAACCGACAGAAACTGCTGCGCGGCAGCGGCTACAGCCAACTGGACACCAACAGCAGCAACAAGGCCGTGGACTATTTCGACAGCAACCTCAGTGCCACTTACGAGGTCGACTTCTGGGGCGGCAATCGCGCCGCTCGCGACAGCGCGCAATTCAGCCTGCAAGCCAGTGAATTCGATCGGGCGACCGTCGAACTGACGCTGTTCAGCGGGGTCGCCAACAGCTATGCGCAAACCTTGTCCCTGCGTGAACAAAGGCGCATCGCCGAATTGAATCTGGCCAACGCGCAGAGCGTATTGAAACTGGTGCAGACCCGCTTCGAGGCAGGCTCGGCCACCGCCCTGGAACTGGCCCAGCAGAAAAGCCTGGTCGCCGCCCAGCAATGGCAATTGCCACGGGTGCAGCAACAGGCCGAGGACGCGTTGATCGGCCTCGCCGCCCTGCTCGGCCGACCGGTGCAGCAGGTGTCGCCGCAGGCTTCCTTCGCGCAACTGCAGTGGCCAGCGATCGATGCCGGCGTGCCCAGTGAGTTGCTCAGCCGCCGTCCGGACATCGCCCGCGCCGAGGCGCAACTGGCCGCCGCCGAAGCGGACGTCAAGGTCGCCCGTGCCGCCATGCTGCCGAAGCTGACCCTGACCGCCCAGCTCGGCTCGGGTGCCAACCAGTTCGATGACCTGCTGCGCAACCCGTTCTACAACCTCACGGCCGGTCTGGTTGCACCGATTTTCAACAATGGCCGCCTGAGCGCCGAACGCGACAAGGCCAAGGCTCGTCAGGAGGAACTGCTGGAGACCTATCGCGGCGCGATCATCAATGGTTTCGCCGACGTGGAAAAAGCCCTGAACAGCATTCGCGGGCTGGATCGCCAGCGTCAGTGGCAGAGCGAAGAACTGAATCAGGCGCAGACCGCATTCGACATCGCCCAAAGCCGTTACCAGGCCGGTGCAGAAGACTTGCTGAGCGTCCTCGAAACCCAGCGCACACTGTATGCGGCGCAGGACCAGAGCGTGCAACTGCGCCTGGCGCGGATGCAAGCCAGCATCGCCTTGTACAAGGCACTTGGCGGTGGGTGGCAGACTTTGTAATGGCTGCGCCCGACGGATCGCTTTCGCAAGCAGGCTCGCCCCCACATTTGATCGCGTTCCCTCAGAAGGAATGCGCTCCTACAGGAGGTTGTGGTCAGCTCAGACATTGTGGTCTGACATCAAACCTGTGGGAGCGGGCTTGCTCGCGAAGAACGATAACGCGGTGCTTAAGCCGGACTGGACTTGGCTTTCAGATTGCGCGCATACCATGGCCGCTGCGGCACGCGACGGAACAGACCGGCGAGCTTTTCCTCGTCGGTGATAAAGGTGATGCGCAGCGCCAGCTTCATGGTTTCCGGATCCATCTCCACCGTCTTGCCCATCTGCAGCCCCGGCGTGGTGCTGCAGCCATGGGTGATCGGCCCAAGCCACGGGTCATCGACTTCTACCCAGCGCCCCGGGGCAAACCATGGCACGCCACTGACCTGCAGCCGCGTGACTTCACCCGGATGGAACCGCTCGTGAGCGCGGAACCAGTCCTCGATGCGATCATCGATCCAGCCATGGAAATGCCAGAACGTCGGGTTGACGTGGGAAGAAAACGGATCGCCAAGGAAGTCGTTTTCGGCGTTGTACCAGCGGGCAGCGAAGTCCGCCGGATCGCGGGCAAACGGCACCGGCTGACCGCTGGAGGGATCACGCGGCACTGAGGCCCAGCGCATGTGCAGCCAGTCATGCAGGCCCAACTCGACTTCGGAGCCGAACTGGCCGAGGGTGAGCCGGGCCAGGTACGCCGGATCGCGGTACTGCGACTCCCAGACCTGGAAGTTGCTTTCGTAGGTCTCGGCAGTCTTGATGTCGCTGACCCACTGACTGAATTCGTCATCGCCCGTAGCTGTCCAGGTCGGCGGCAAGGCCGTGCCATCGTGATTGTCGAAATAGCGGGCAAAGCCGACGCGGTCGCGGATCAGCTCCGGCTGCGGCAGCGGGAAAAACGCCCAGGACGGCAGATCCTGCATCGAGCGCGCCGTCCCGAGCATGTGCCGGTGCATGAAGAAAAAGTCCACGCCCGAGCCATTGCGATCCTTGCGTGGGCCACGCGCATCGCGCTCCTTGTCGCGCGGGCCGGGCTGCCAGCCAATGCCACGCAAGGCCTCGCGCTTGTCTTCGGGCAATTTGTGCCACTTGTCCCGGGTCGCATGCCACAACTGGTGAAACAGTCGATGCTCGGGGGAGATCAGCCACGCCAGCAACGTCGGGTTGAGCGGCGTGCGCTCGCGGGCTTCGGGAAACAGCCGCTTGACGGCGACGAAGTGGTTGTCCTGCGCCGGCAAAGCCAGTGACCGATCCAGGCGTAACGCCTTGCCGCTGAGCGTGCCACTGCCGGCATTGCCGAAATCGGCCCAGACCTCATCAAGGATCATCTCCAGCTCATAGCTGATCTGGCCATCGGCGCCGATCAGGCGCCAGCTCAGTTTCGCCGCATCGGCTGCCGCGAGGTCACCCAGAATTCGGTACCGCGGTGTTTCGCCGGAACGCAGGCGCTCGGGCGTGTCGAGAAAACCGCACACGCCGCGCCCCTTCTGGCCGATGTCGAGAAACACTTGCAGGCCCTTGAGCGGCAGACCTTCGAGGCCTGCATCACGACCTTCGAAACGGATATCCCACACCCCGCGCAACGCATTGGCCAAGCGCTGCCCGGCCCTGTCGGCGACGTCGAAAGACGCTTCGCCCGGGGTGATCGTCGGATCCGGCTTCGTCCATTCACGATGCCCAAAATACGCCGCAGGCACGGCAGCGCCGGTCAGCGCCAGGCCCGCCATGAACCATCGTCGAGAAATCTTCATTGCCCTACCTGTGTCAGCCATGAAGCAGGCTTTATCCAAGCTAGAACGTTTGTTGCCCCGGCAAATTTAACTCACCCGACGATGATGACCTGTGGCGAGGGGATTCATCCCCGATGAGTTGCAAAGCGACTCCAATCCGACGCTGGCGGCTACGCCAGAAGGGACAGCGCTCGCAGGCATTGCGAGCGCTCGCTCGATCGGGGATAAACCCCCTCGCCACAGTGCCAGGCTTAAATTTTGCGGCCAATCACTCGTTCTTCCCAGATAGCGAAGGCCCCCGCGCCTGCACCTCGATGGCGAACCTGACTGAGATGGCAATGACAAAACCACGTTCGAAAAAGGCTCTATTCATCGGCCTGCCGTTGGCCCTGGCGATCAGCGCCGGCGCAGGCTTTGCCGTTTGGCACCACTGGTTCAAGGGCGACCTCGGCTACCCGGTCAAAGTCATGAAGCAGGCCGATGAGCTGCACGAACGCATGCTCTCCTTCGACAGCCATGTCAGCCTGACGCAAAATTTCGGCACCGACGGTCACGAAGCCGACAAGGACGGCGACGGTCAGTTCGACCTGGCCAAGGCCAACCGTGGGCGTCTGTCAGGCGCTGCGCTGACCATCTTCGGCTGGCCGGAAATGTGGAACGGCCCGAACGCCCCGCACAAGCCGACGCCCGGCTTCGTCGACGAGGCGCGCAACCAGCAGGAAATCCGTTTCAAGATCATCTCCGGCATGGTCCGCGACTACCCCAATCAGGTCGCCATCGCCTACACCCCGGACGATTTCCGGCGCTTGCACGGTGAAGGCAAATTCGCGATTTTCATCAGCATGCTCAACGCCTATCCGCTGGGCCATGATCTGAACCTGCTGGACCTGTGGACGGCGCGCGGCATGCGCATGTTCGGTTTCAGCTACATCGGCAACAACGACTGGGCGGATTCGTCGCGGCCGCTGCCATTTCTCAATGACTCGCCGGACGCCCTCGACGGCCTCTCGGATCTGGGCAAACAAGCGGTCAAGCGCCTCAACGACCTGGGCGTGATCATCGACGTCTCGCAAATGTCGACCAAGGCCCTCGAGCAAGTCGCACAGCTGAGTCGCACCCCGCTGGTGGCCTCGCATTCGGCGCCGCGTGCGATGGTCGACATCCCGCGCAACCTCAGCGACAAGGAAATGCAGCTGATCAAAAACAGCGGCGGCGTGGTGCAGATCGTCGCGTTCTCGCAGTACCTGCGTCCGCTCACCCAGCAAACCCAGGACAAGCTCAACGAGATGCGCAAGGACTTCGACCTGCCGCCCCTGCCGAACCTGGCAATGGCGCTGATGCCGGGCGACCCGATCATCGCGGCGTGGTCCGAGCAGAAGTTCGGCCAGTACGCCAGTCGCCTGTACGGGATTCTCGAAGGCGAGCCGAAAGCCAGCCTCAAGGACCTGGGCGATGCCATCGATTACGCCGTGCGCAAGATCGGCATCGACCATGTCGGCATCAGCTCCGACTTCAACGAAGGTGGCGGCGTCAAAGGCTTCGAGAACGTCGGCGAAATCCGTAACGTCACCGCCGAATTGATCTCGCGCGGCTACTCGGACGCCGACATCGCCAAACTCTGGGGCGGCAACTTCCTGCGGGTCTGGGATCAGGTCGAGAAAGCCGCGAAACCGGCCTTGGCCGCCGCGCCGGGCACCGCCAAGCCATGAGCAATCGTCGTGAGTTCTTGAAGCAGGCCGGGATTCTTGCCGCGGCACTGCCACTGGGCGCGAGTCTGCCGAATGTCGCCGGTGCAGCGAGCCCCGCGCCCGTGACCGGCAACAAGTGGGCGCAGCTGCAGCAGCTGTTCGATCAGGATCCGGCGTATCTGCACTTCTCCAATTTCCTGATCACCTCGCACCCCAGGCCGGTGCGCGAAGCGATTGCACGGCACCGCGCCGCCCTCGACAAAAATCCCGGCCTGGCCATGGATTGGGACCTCGGTGTGATCGAACAGCGCGAGGAGAACGTCCGCGTCTGGGCCGGTCGTTACCTGCAAGCCGATGCCAGACAGATCGCCCTGACCGGCAGCACCACCGAAGGTCTGGCGATGATCTACGGCGGAGTGCACGTGCGCCCCGATCAGGAAATTCTCACCACCGTGCACGAGCACTACGCCACCCACACCATCCTCGCCCTGCGTACCGAACGCGACGGCACGCGGGTGCGCAAGATTCCTCTGTTCAAGGAACCGTACAGCGCCAGCAAAGCCGAAATCCTCGCCGCCATCGACAGCGCCATTCGCCCGCAAACCCGCGTTCTGGGCATGTGCTGGGTGCATTCGGGCAGCGGCGTGAAACTGCCCATCGGTGAGATCGGCGCCATCGTCGACAAGCACAACCGCGGTCGCAGCGACGCCGACCGCATCGTTTACGTGGTCGACGGGGTTCATGGCTTCGGCGTGGACAACCTGAGCTTCGCGCAGATGAACTGTGACTTTTTCATCGCCGGCACCCACAAGTGGATGTTCGGCCCTCGCGGCACCGGCATCGTCTGCAGCCGCTTCGCCGAGGTCAGGTACGTCACCCCGATCATTCCGACGTTCTCCGAAGCCACGGCGTTTTCCACCACCATGACGCCCGGCGGCTACCACTCGTTCGAGCACCGCTGGGCGCTGGACGAAGCGTTCAAATTGCATCTTGACTTGGGCAAGGCCGAGGTCGAGGCACGCATCCACGCGCTCAACAGCTACCTGAAACAACACCTGCAGCAGCGTCCGCAGATCGAACTGGTCACGCCACTGAGCCCCGAGCTGTCCGCCGGTTTCACCTTCTTCCGGGTCAAGGGCAAGGACAGCGACAAGATCGCTGCGCACCTGATGGCCAACCGCGTGGTGGCCGATGCGGTGCACCGCGACGTCGGCCCGGTAATCCGCACCGCACCGGGGCTGCTCAACGACGAACAGCAAATCGATCGCTTGCTGGCGGTACTCGACCAGGCCCTTTGAACCCGGGCGATCCCTTTTTCCTTTTAGCGAGACTCGCAATGAACAGTGAACTGCGTCGATTTTCCTTGAAGGCGCTGCCGGCGCTGATGCTCACCACCCTCGCCGCCGGCCTGCTGCCTGGCGCTGCCCATGCTGCCACCCCGCCTGCGCCGGGCAGGGTGTTCAAGGACTGCAAGGACTGCCCGGAAATGGTCGTGCTGCCCACCGGCACGTTCACCATGGGCACCCCGGACGATGAGGTCGGCCGCGAGCCGGATGAGGGACCGAGGCACCCGGTGACGTTTGCCAAACCGCTGGCGATCAGCCGTTTCCAGATACTGCGCGGCGAGTGGGACGCCTACCTCAAGGACAGCGGCTACAAAATGCCCGACGGCGACACTCGCCCCGGTCGCGCATGTAAGGCGGGCATCCCGGACTATCAGGGCAGCGACCCGCGCAAACAGTACACCGACAAGCATCCAGCGGTGTGCATGGACTTCCCGGAAGTCGAGGCCTATGTGGCCTGGCTGTCGAAAAAGACCGGCCAGCCCTATCGACTGGTCAGCGAGTCCTTGCGTGAATACGCCGCACGCGCCGGCAGCACGGGACCCTTCCCCTTCCCGTTCGACGAAGGCAAGGAATACAGCATCGCCAAACACGCCAACACCTACGGCGCCGCCGATGGCTACAACTTCACCGCCCCGGCCGGCAGTTTTCCGGCCAACGCCTTCGGCGTCTACGACATGCACGGCAATATTTATGAGTGGACCGCCGATTGCTACAACGAGAACTACGTAGGCGCGCCAAGCGATGGCAGTGCCTGGCTGAGCGGCAAGTGCGAAGTGCGGCGCATCCGTGGCAACGACTGGGGCGAGGCACCGGTGTTCTCGCGCTCGGGCAACCGCAACGCCACCTACACCGACACCCGTGGCGACTGGATCGGCTTGCGGGTCGCCCGCGATCTGTGACGCTATCGCCCGGCTAAATTAGCCGTCCTGCCAGTCGTTTTACAGATGGGCGCGATCCTCCATGGCGCGCCCACCGCCCTCTACGTCATCCAGGCGAACCCCACGAGCAGTGCCGGTTTTCGCCGCTCCTTCAAGCAGGGAACCTCCATGAGCAAACCAACACGCGGGGTGATCAATGAATTGTTCGCGCTGCTCAAACCCTTTCGACTGATCGTCAGCGTTTCGATCCTGCTCGGCATGGTCGGCGGCCTGAGCGTCACCGCGCTGCTGGCGACCATCAACAATGTGCTGCACACCGAGGGCGCACTGACCAGCACCATGGTCGCGGTGTTCGCCGGCCTGTGCCTGCTGGCGCTGACCAGCTCGATTTTTTCCGACATCGGCACCAATTTCGTCGGCCAGCACATCATCGCCAGGCTGCGCAAAGAGCTGGGCGAAAAAGTCCTCTCGGCGCCGATCGAACAGATCGAGCGCTATCGCAGCCATCGCCTGATTCCAGTGCTGACCCACGACGTCGACACCATCAGCGACTTCGCTTTCGCCTTTGCGCCGCTGGCAATTTCCCTGACGGTCACCCTCGGTTGCATGGGCTACCTGGCGATGCTGTCGTGGCCGATGTTCCTGATGATGGCGGTGGCGATCCTGATCGGCACGGTCATTCAGTACATCGCGCGCGGGCGCGGCATGCAGGGCTTTCTCAAGGCCCGGGATTACGAAGACGAGTTGCAGAAGCACTACCACGCAGTCGCCGAGGGTGCCAAGGAACTGCGCATCCACCGCCCGCGCCGGCATCGCATGTTCGTCTCGGGCATCGAAGGCACGGCCGACAAGATCTGCGATACGCAGGTACGTTCGGTGAACATTTTCGTGATCGCCAAGACCTTGGGGTCGATGCTGTTCTTCGTGGTGATCGGCCTGGCGCTGGGCCTGCAATCGCTGTGGCCGAGCGCTGACAAAGCGGTGATGAGCGGCTTCGTGCTGGTGCTGCTGTACATGAAAGGACCGCTGGAACACATCATCGGCACCTTGCCGATCGTCAGCCGCGCGCAGATCGCGTTCCGCCGTATCGCCGACCTGTCCGAGCAGTTTTCCTCGCCCGAGCCGCACCTGCTGCTCAGCGACCAGGGCCACCAAAAGACCCCGGTGCACAGCCTGGAACTGACCGATGTCTCGTACAGTTTCCCGACCGTGGCCGGTGCCCGGCCGTTCCGGCTGGGGCCGGTGAACCTGAAAATCGAACAGGGCGACATCATTTTCATCGTCGGCGAAAACGGCTGTGGCAAGACCACGCTGATCAAGTTGCTGCTGGGCCTGTACGCGCCACAGCAAGGCGAGATCCGCCTCAACCAGCAGATCGTCGACGCCAGCAACCGCGACGATTACCGCCAATTGTTCACCACGATCTTCGCCGACTACTACCTGTTCGACGATGTGGTCCAGGGCGATACCCATATCCCGGAAGACGCCAACAAATACCTGGAGCGCCTGGAAATTGCGCACAAGGTCAGCGTGCGTGACGGCTCGTTCACCACCACCGACCTGTCCACCGGCCAGCGCAAGCGTCTGGCCCTGATCAATGCCTGGCTCGAAGAGCGTCCGGTGCTGGTGTTCGACGAGTGGGCTGCCGACCAGGACCCGACCTTCCGCCGCATTTTCTACACCGAGTTGCTGCCGGACCTGAAACGTCTGGGCAAGACCATCATCGTCATTTCCCACGACGATCGTTACTTCGATGTCGCCGACCAACTGGTGCGCATGAGCGCCGGCAAAGTGGTCACTGAGCTGCAACCCGCCTGACTGTGAAAAATCTTTAAAAAAAATGCGTTGAGCTTTCCGGTTTTCGGAAGGCTCAACGTCTTACTAACAGTTAATAGAAATAGTTCTCAGTCAACACTTTGAAGAGTAGAAGAACAATGCCCGCACCGCACGGACTCCACCCGCTCGCCAAGGCCCTGCTGATCCGCCGCTCCTTCCGTTGCACCTTGCCAGCGTTCTGCGCCATGGCCCTGACCGTGCCGATGATCGGCCAGGCCCAGGCCGCCGCCGTGGCGATCAATATTCCTGCACAGTCGCTGGGGAGCGCGTTGCAGGAATTCGGTCGCCAGACCAACCTTCAGGTACTTTACAGCCCGGATGAAGTGAGTGGCCTGCGCAGCAGCGCCGTCAACGGTAACCTGGAACCGACCGCCGCCATCGCGCAACTGCTGCAAGGTACGAACATCGCCTACAGCGTCGAAGGCAATAACGTCGCCTTGCGTTCGCGCAGCAGCGGCGGTGCCAGCCTCGATCTGGCACCGACCAACATTTCCGCCACCGCGGAATCGGCCTGGGGCCCGGTAGACGGGATCGTCGCCAAGCGCAGCGCCACTGGTTCGAAGACCGACTCGTCGCTCAAGGAAATTCCGCAGACCATCAACGTCGTCACCCAGGACGAAATCAAGATGCGCGGCTCGAAGACAGTCACCGAGGCCCTGCAATACACGCCAGGCATGACCGGCGGCGGTTTCTCGGACCGGGTGAAGATCTTCGACGAACCGACTTCCCGTGGCTTCTCCCCTACTCCGCTGTACCTCGACGGCCTGCACATGCCTTACGGCGGCGGCAGCACCGGCGGCTCGCTGCAGATCGACCCGTACACCCTGGAGCGCGTCGAAGTGCTCAAGGGCCCGGCCTCGGTGCTGTACGGCCAGAACCAGCCGGGCGGTATCGTCAACATGGTCAGCAAGCGTCCGACCGCCACCCCGCTGCACGAAGTGAAGCTCGGTGGCGGCAGCTATGACCGCAAGTACGGTGCCTTCGACCTCGGCGGCCCGATCGACGACCAGGGCGAATTCCTCTATCGCCTGACCGGTGTGGTCAACGACAGCGGCTCGGCCATCGACTACGCCAGCCAGAACCGCATGCTGCTGGCGCCAAGCCTGACCTGGCTGCCCAACGACCAGACCACCATCACCGTGTTCGGTCAGTACCAGAAAGACCACGACGTACCGGAAGCCCAGGGCCTGCCCGCCAACGGCACCGTGCATCGCAGCCAGGCCGGGCGCATCAGCCGCAGCCTGTTCCTCGGCGAGCCGGACGTGAACAAGTACCACCGCGAGCAGTTCGTCGTCGGTTACGAGATCGCCCACGAACTCAACGACGTCTGGACCCTGAAACAGAACGCCCGATACGCCGACGTCAACGACCAGTACGTGGCGCCGCTGCACGGTTATTCGTTCCCGACCAACCCGGTCACCGGCCTCAACGACGGCAGCTACCAGAGCCGTTATGCAGTGGATTGGTCGCAGCACAACAAGGTCTACGGCATCGATAACATCGCCCAGGCCAAGTTCAACACCGCAGACGTCGAACACACCGTGCTGCTGGGCGTGGACTACTACCACTTCAACTCGAAATTCCTCGGCCTGTATGACCGCACCGCTCCAGGTCTGGACCTGTACAACCCGGTGTATGGCAGCCAGATCAATTTCCGCCAGCCGTACAAATGGGACAACACCATCACCCAGACCGGCCTGTACGCTCAGGATCAGTTGCGCTGGAACCAGTGGTTCCTGACCCTCGGCGGTCGGTATGACTTCGCCGAAACCGACAACAAGCAACCGCTGAGCGGCGGCCACAGCAACCAGAAAGACGAGAAGTTCACCGGTCGTGCCGGCCTGGGCTACGAGTTCGAAAACGGCATCACGCCGTACGTCAGCTACGCCGAATCGTTCCTGCCGCAAACCGGTACCGACATGAGCGGCAGCGCCTTCGAACCGACCTCCGGCAAGCAGTACGAAGTCGGCGTCAAGTACGAGCCGAAGTCCATCGACGGTTTCATCCAGCTGTCGGCGTACCAGATCGACCAGGACAACATGCTGACCTCCGACCTCGCCAACCCGGGCTTCAGCACCCAGAGCGGCTCCGTGCGTTCGCGCGGTATCGAGCTGGAAGGCAAGGTCAACGTCACCCGCAACCTGCGCGTGCTGGCGGCAGTGTCGCGTAACCAGACCAAGTGGGAGAAAGACAACGACGGTCGCGAAGGTCGCACCCTGGCCATGCGTCCGCCACTGACCACCTCCGCGTGGGTCAACTACGACTTCGACATCTCCACCGCCCTCGCCGGTTTCGGCATGGGGCTGGGCGCCCGCTACGTGCGCAGCAGCTACGGTTCGGACTACGAGTCGGACTCGTTCCAGATC
Organism: Pseudomonas sp. AD21; assembly: GCF_002878485.1. Classification (NCBI taxonomy): domain Bacteria; kingdom Pseudomonadati; phylum Pseudomonadota; class Gammaproteobacteria; order Pseudomonadales; family Pseudomonadaceae; genus Pseudomonas; species Pseudomonas sp. AD21. Next base: position 410 of record NZ_NQYG01000014.1, on the reverse strand, counting down.
CCGTCCTACACGGTGTATGACGCCATGGTCTCCTACGACCTGGAAAAATCGCCGCTGCACGTCAAAGGCGTGAAACTGCAAGCCAACCTGCAAAACCTCACCGACGAGAAATACGTTGCCGCGTGCAACGGCACCCTCGACTGCTACTACGGCGAAGGCCGCACCATGACTGCTGACGTGACCTATAACTGGTAACCCCCGCTCAGCGCTCGACAAACGCCGGCATTTGCCGGCATTTGCCGGCGTTTTTTTGGGGGGCTTGGCGGCCTTTGGGCCGACCAGGCTCTTGGGGTTTTGGGTTTTGGGTTTTGGGTGAATATCCGTTGCTTCGGGTGCTGCTGCTGGCGGTTTCGCTCTTACAGCCATCCCTTTCAAGGTCTTTTCGTTTTGGCTCCCTTGATTACCCTGTC
>NZ_NQYG01000138.1:0-536 GCF_002878485.1 Pseudomonas sp. AD21 | reverse complement strand
GACCGTTCAGCGCATCGTTCGGTGCGGTGGTCGTCACGGTGCCGGTGGTCTTGCCGATGTCGATGGTGATGGTCTGACCGTTGGCCAGGGTCACAACAACAGGTGCGCCAGTCACTGGAGCGCCAACAGTCGCGGTGTAAGTGACAGTGCCGCCTTCAGCCACCGAAGTATCGGCGCTCAGCTTCACGGTCGAAGTATCGATGGTGTCGGTGACTTCGGTGACGGCCGGAACAGTGCTTGGCACCAGGTTCTCGAAGTTGCCGCCCGCTGCGTCCTTGATCGTGACTTCGACCTTGCCGGCGTCCTTGTAGACGTCATCGGCTGGCGCTGGAACGGTCACGGTGCCGGTGGTTTTACCGGCTTCGATGGTGATCACGGAGCCGTTGGACAGAGTCACGGTCACCGGCGTACCGGCCGGGTTGGTCAGGGTGGCGGTGTAGATGATCGAACCGCCCTCGGCCACGGTACCGGTAGCACTCAGGGTCAAGTTGGTGGTGTCGACGGTGTCGGTCACGGTGGTGCTGACCGGGGTTTTG
>NZ_NQYG01000137.1:0-639 GCF_002878485.1 Pseudomonas sp. AD21 | reverse complement strand
TCGAAGCGACCATTTCGACTGCCACCGGTGGCAACTTCGAGAACCTGGTGCCGAGCACTGTTCCGGCCGTCACCAACGTGACCGACACCATCGACACCACCACGGTGAAACTGACCGCGACCGAGTCCGCCGCTGAAGGTGGCACCGTCACTTACACCGCGACCGTCGGCGCGCCAGTGACTGGCTCGCCTGTGGTCGTAACCCTTGCCAACGGTCAGAACATCACCATTGAGGTGGGTAAAACCACTGGCACCGTGACTACCACTGCGCCGAACGATGCGTTGACCGGCCACGCGCCGCTGACCAACGCGATCACCGGTGTCACTGGCGGCAACTACGAAAACCTCGTGGCGGATAAAACGCCGGTTTCGACCAATGTCACCGACACCGTCGACACCACCAACCTGTCGCTCAGCGCGACCGGTACCGTGGCCGAAGGCGGCTCGATCGTTTACACCGCAACCTTGACCAACGCCGCTGGTTCGCCAGTGACCGTGACCCTGTCCAACGGCGCGGTGATCACTATCGAAGCCGGTAAGACCACCGGCACCGTGACCGTTCCGGCCCCTGCCGATGACGTGTACAAAGATGCGGGCAAAGTCGAAGCGACCATTTCCACCGCTACCGGTGGCAACTTCG
>NZ_NQYG01000136.1:0-788 GCF_002878485.1 Pseudomonas sp. AD21 | reverse complement strand
CCCCGAATCCTCCATCCACCACCAATCTACTGTGGGAGCGGGCTTGCTCGCGAAGGCGTCAGATCAGTCGACATTGATGCTGGATGTGCCGGCCCCTTCGTGAGCAAGCCCACTTCCATCCTTGATCTGGATGGCAGACACATGCTGCCAACAAACATGCGCGGCCTATGGTGCTGGCTGATCTAGCCTTTTCTCGATTCAACCATGAACAAGGCAAAGGAATGCCCGAACGTTACTCATCACATCGCCTGCGAACCGGTCGCCATTGCGAAGAGAGCCAGATCTACCTTCTAACTGCCAACACCTTAGGGCGTGAACCAGTGTTCAAGGATTACAGACTCGGCCGGTTGCTCGTGAACCAGTTCAGACTGGCGCAGGAGGAGGGGGTTGCCGACACATTGGCGTGGGTGGTCATGCCGGATCATTTTCATTGGCTGATCCAGTTGCAAAAAGGAACACTTGGTCAATTGATGTGCCAAGTCAAATCCTTGAGTGCTCGTTCAATCAACGAGGCGGCCGGCAGAACTGGAAGCCTCTGGCAGCAAGGTTTTCATGACCATGCATTACGGCGAGAGGAGGACCTGGTGAAACTTGCTCGCTATGTAGTCGCTAATCCATTGCGGGCCGGACTGGTGGAAAAACTCGGTGACTATCCGTTATGGGATGCGATCTGGGTGTGAGCTCCGGATGCACATTCAGCGCATTCCGTCAGAATAAATGCGATCCCCCGTGGGAGTGAGCTTGCTCCGGGCGGCGTTCCGACGAAGGCGTCAGGTCAGTCGACATTG
>NZ_NQYG01000135.1:0-863 GCF_002878485.1 Pseudomonas sp. AD21 | reverse complement strand
GGTTTTACAGCGTCATTCGCGTGTCGACCCAAAGGCCGCTGAGATCAAACCGTTTATCCGATTCGAACATGAAGCGCCCAACGATCTTTGGCAGATGGACTTCAAGGGGCATATCAGCCTGGCTCAGGGGCGTTGCCATCCGTTGACGATATTGGACGATCATTCGCGGTTTTCGCTGTGCATCGCGGCATGCATCAATGAGCAACGTGAAACCGTCCAAGAGCATCTAATCCGGGTCTTTCGGCGTAACGGCCTGCCTTTGCGCATGACGATGGACAACGGTTCGCCCTGGGGTGACCAGACGGGCGTTTATACCGCGCTGGAGGTCTGGCTGATGAGCCAAGGCATCAAGGTCGGCCACTCTCGTCCTTATCATCCGCAAACCCAAGGAAAGCTGGAACGCTTCCACCGCAGCCTGAAAAATGAAGTCCTGCGAGACCGGCATTTTATCGATCTCAACGACGCGCAACGGGCATTTGATATCTGGCGTGATATCTACAACCAGAAGCGTCCGCATCAAGCGTTGGACATGCAGGTTCCTGCCACTCGTTACAGCAGCAGCCCACGGGAATATCAGGAGCAACCCGCGGCCCCGGAGTACGACGAAGGTGATGTGGTCAGGAAGGTTCAGGTGAAGGGCGAGATTTACTGGGGGAATCGTGAATACACAGTCGGAAAGGCTTTTTACGGAAGATCAGTAGTTATCCGGGAAACGACGGAGGACGGCATCCACGATGTCTACTGGAGTAGACATCGTATCGCCCAAATCGACTTGAACTTGCAGATCGTGACGGCAGGTAAGAAGATCTAAAACCGTCCACCATGTCTCCGAACATGTGTCCACCATGTCTCCGGTACATACA
>NZ_NQYG01000134.1:0-1013 GCF_002878485.1 Pseudomonas sp. AD21 | reverse complement strand
TCTACAAAGATGCCGGCACCGTGCAGGCAACGATCACCAATGCCAGCGGCGGCAACTTCGAAAATCTGGTATCGAGCACCGTGCCGGCCGTGACTCAGGTCACCGACACCATCGACACTACCTCGGTCAAACTGACCGCGACCGAGTCCGCTGCTGAAGGTGGCACCGTCACCTACACCGCGACTGTCGGTGCTCCGGTAACTGGTTCGCCAGTCGTGGTGACCCTGGCCAATGGTCAGAACATCACCATCGAAGTCGGCAAAACCACTGGCACCGTGACCACTACCGCGCCGAACGATGCGCTGAACGGTCATGCACCGTTGACCAACGCCATCACCGACGTGAGCGGCGGTAACTACGAAAATCTGGTCGCTGACAAAACGCCGGTCAGCACCACCGTCACTGACACCGTGGACACGACGAACCTGTCGCTCAGTGCCACCAACTCGGTCGCCGAAGGTGGTTCGATCACCTACACCGCGACCCTGACCAACGCGGCTGGCTCGCCAGTCACCGTGACCCTGTCCAACGGTTCGGTGATCACCATCGAAGCCGGCAAAACCACTGGCAGCGTGACCGTTCCGGCCCCAGCCGATGACGTCTACAAAGACGCCGGCAAGGTTGAAGTCACCATCAACGGTGCAACCGGCGGCAACTTCGAGAACCTCGTTCCGAGCACTGCTCCGGCAGTGACTGAAGTCACTGACACCATCGACACCACGTCGGTGAAACTGACCGCAACCGAGTCCGCTGCTGAAGGTGGCACCGTCACCTACACCGCGACTGTTGGCGCTCCAGTGACCGGCTCGCCTGTGGTCGTGACCCTGGCTAACGGTCAGAACATTACCATCGAAGTCGGCAAGACCACCGGCACTGTAACCACCACCGCGCCAAACGATGCGTTGAACGGCCATGCGCCACTGACCAACGCAATCACCGGCGTGAGTGGCGGCAATTACGAGAATCTGGTGGCCGACAAAACCCCGGTCAGCACCACCGTGACCGACACCGTC
>NZ_NQYG01000133.1:0-1081 GCF_002878485.1 Pseudomonas sp. AD21 | reverse complement strand
CGTGGCCGACAAAACCCCGGTCAGCACCACAGTGACCGACACCGTCGACACCACCAACCTGTCGCTGACCGCCACTGGCACCGTGGCCGAAGGCGGTTCGATCGTCTACACCGCTACCCTGACCAATCCGGCCGGCACGCCGGTAACCGTGACCCTGTCGAACGGCGCGGTGATCACCATTGACGCAGGTAAAACCACTGGCACCGTGACCGTTCCGGCGCCAGCCGATGACGTCTACAAAGATGCCGGCAAGGTTGAAGTCACGATCAAGGATGCGTCCGGCGGCAACTTCGAAAATCTGGTACCAAGTACCGTTCCAGCCGTCACCGAAGTCACCGACACCATCGACACCTCGACCGTGAAACTCACGGCCGATACCTCGGTCGCTGAAGGCGGCACCGTCACCTATACCGCGACCGTTGGCGCGCCTGTCACCGGTTCGCCAGTGACCGTCACGTTGGCGAACGGCCAGACCATCACCATCGAAGTGGGTAAAACCACTGGCACCGTGACCACCGCCGCGCCAAACGATGCTCTGAACGGTCATGAGCCACTGACCAACTCGATTACCGGCGTAACGGGCGGCAACTACGAAAACCTCGTGGCCGACAAAACCCCGGTTTCGACCAACGTCACCGACACCGTTGACACCACCAACCTGTCGCTGACTGCGACCGGCACCGTGGCCGAGGGCGGTTCGATCGTCTACACCGCGACCCTGACCAACCCGGCCGGCACCCCGGTGACCGTGACCCTGAGCAACGGCTCTGTCATCACCATCGAAGCCGGTAAAACCACTGGCACCGTGACCGTTCCGGCGCCTGCCGATGACGTCTACAAGGACGCCGGCAAGGTTGAAGTGACCATCAACGGTGCAACCGGCGGCAATTTCGAGAACCTGGTGCCGAGCACCGTTCCAGCCGTGACCGAAGTCACCGATACCATCGACACCACGTCGGTGAAACTGACCGCGACCGAATCCGCTGCTGAAGGTGGCACCGTCACCTACACCGCGACTGTGGGCGCACCAGTGACCGGTTCGCCAGTCGTGGTGACCCTGGCCAATGGTCAGAACATCACC
>NZ_NQYG01000132.1:0-1113 GCF_002878485.1 Pseudomonas sp. AD21 | reverse complement strand
GCTGAAGGTGGCACCGTCACTTACACCGCCACCGTTGGCGCGCCTGTGACCGGTTCGCCGGTGACCGTGACCCTGGCGAACGGCCAGACCATCACCATCGAAGTCGGCAAAACCACCGGCACCGTGACCACCACCGCACCGAACGATGCGCTGAACGGTCATGAGCCGCTGAACAACTCGATCACCAATGTCAGCGGCGGCAACTACGAAAACCTCGTGGCCGACAAAACGCCGGTCAGCACCACCGTGACCGACACCGTCGACACCACCAACCTGTCGCTGACCGCCACTCCGGCGGTGAACGAAGGCGGCCAGATCACCTACACCGCCACCCTGACCAACGCCGCCGGCACCCCGGTGACCGTGACCCTGAGCAATGGCTCGGTGATCACCATCGAAGCCGGCAAAACTTCCGGCACCGTGACCGTCGATGCGCCGAAGGATGACGTCTACAAGGACGCCGGCACCGTTGAAGCAACCATCAAGGGCGCGACCGGTGGCGACTTCGAAAACCTGGTGACCAGCAACACCCCGGCCGTGACCACCGTCAACGACACCATCGACACCTCCACCGTGTCGCTGACCGCCACCGCCAACGTCGCCGAAGGCGAAACCGTGGTTTACACCGCAAGCGTGACCGCGCCAGTAACCGGCTCGCCTGTTGTGGTCACCCTGTCCAACGGACAGACCATCACCATCGCCGTCGGTGAGACCACCGGCAGCGTGAATTTCGTTGCGCCGAACAGCCCATTGGCGGGCGGCAGCTCGCTGAGCGTCGCCATCGACAAGGTTGCCGGCGGCAATTATGAAAACCTGGTGGCCGACAAGACACCGGCGAACACCTCGGTGTCGGACACTGTCGACACTACCAACCTGAACCTGACCGCCAGCGACTCCGTTGCAGAAGGTGGCTCGATCGTCTACACCGCGACCCTGACCAACCCGGCCGGGACTCCGGTGACCGTGACTCTGTCCAACGGCGCGGTGATCACCATCGAAGCCGGTAAAACCTCGGGCACCGTGACCGTTCCAGCTCCGGCTGACGACGTGTACAAAGACGCGGGTAAAGTCGAAGCGACCATTTCGACTGCCACCGGTGGCAACTTCGAGAAC
>NZ_NQYG01000131.1:0-1185 GCF_002878485.1 Pseudomonas sp. AD21 | reverse complement strand
CTGTGGGAGATTCTATGGTTCATGCCTAGCCCCTAAACGGCTTTAGGTGAGTATTCGCTCTGGTTTTTCAACAGAGCAAATACCACCCGGGCAAGCTTGCGGGCTAGTGCGACCAGTGCTTGGGTAGTGCTCAATCCGCGCTCTCTTAAAGCCTCATAAAACCCTTTCCACGCCGAGGTCCGGCTCGCCGCCATTGCAGCGTTGTGCAGCAATCGACGTGCCTCTGAGTCGCCTCGTTTGGTCAGGCAGCGACGGCCTTTCTTTTTGCCTGAGTCCGATATGCGCAGATCCAGGCCCAGAAAGGCGATGAAAGCGTCGGCATTCCTGAAGTCCCCACGCTGAAAGGATGCGAGCAAGCGGGCGCCGGTCAACGTACCGATGCCTTCTACCTTCATGCAACGCTTGAGCTGAGCGCCTAAACCGGCTTCGTCTATCTGCGCCAGGATCGTTTTCTCCAGCAGGATTTCCAGTCTTTGCATGGCGTTTATCTGATTTTTGAAAGCGGTTTTGAGCAATGGCTCATTCTCCCAGCTCTGCTTGAGGCTAACACGAGCCTGGACCAGAGCCGCACGGCGCCGGAAAAGACTGATGAGCCGGCAATACAAGGGCGACGGCGGTGTCCAAGGGCGTAAGTGGTCCCCTTCGTTTGTCAGATAACGGGCCAGTAATCGGGCATCCAGCGCATCAGTTTTGGCGCGAACGTTCACGCCTTTGCGGTAATGGCTGAGCTCATAACCGCCAACCATATAGATCACGCAACCATCGGCATACGCCAGATCAGCAAATTCCTGGTGATAGATATTGGTGGCTTCGATGGCGATTGCCACTGGCTTGGCAGCGGTTTTGAGCCATTTCTTGATCGCCGCTTTGGTATTGGAGATTGTCTCGAGCTGATCTGATTCGGCGTGATAAATCACCAGTTCGTCCTTGGCGACATCAACCCCGATAATCGACTGAGTGGTAACGACGGGCATTGCCATGAGAAATCCTCCGGGCTAAGGTTTGAACGCTTGAAGGGTTCACCCAGAGGCGCAGGCTTGTTCCTATCGTCGGTCTAGGCCAGATGCATTCTTTATCGGCGCTTGGGTGAAAGGAGGAGGGGTGAAATCTCCCACGGTCTGTACTGCGCTAACAGTCAGAATCGAGCCTTGTCCCTCCTCCTCCCTTCAAGTCCTACCATACAAG
>NZ_NQYG01000130.1:0-1247 GCF_002878485.1 Pseudomonas sp. AD21 | reverse complement strand
GGCGGTTGGGCACGTCCCACGGGGTGGCCTGAAAGCGGTTGCGATAGCCCTGATGGAAATCGTCTTTGAGTGCGGTGGTGTCGCTGGTCACCGACTCTTCGAGCACTTGCGGCTGTTTGCCTTCGTGGAGGACTTCGGTGAGCAGCCACAGGTCGTTCCACTTGGCCTTCGGGTGCTCGGTCAGGGCGAGGAAATGGCCGCTGACCAGCAGCGGCTGGTCGCTCTTGCCTTCGGCGAGCTGGAAGTCGCTGCGGTGGCGTTCGAGGGCGCGTTTGGCCAGGTGCTTGCCGCGCTCGCGGTCGATGAAGCGACCCGGGTAGTCGTAGTCTTCGAGGTCGGGCAGGGCGTCGCCACGGTTCTCGCTTTCCAGCGTCAGGCGTGGTTTTTCGAAGTCGTAATCGCGACGCGTGGTGCGGCTGGGGCGGGTTTCCAGGCGCAGGTCGAAGCGCTTGATCACCGGGTCGCTGGCGACCATGCCGGAGTCTTGCTGATAGACCACTGGCTTGAGTTTCGGGAACACCGTCTGGTCGTCGCCGAACACCAGTTTGTGCGCCGTTGCCGTGTGCTCGAAGTGGTAGTGAATACCTTCTTCCTCGCACAGGCGCTGGATGAAATGCAGATCCGATTCATCGTATTGCACGCAGTAAATGCGCTCGGGATAAATCGAACCGGTCTTGAATTCGTAGGCGTTGCTCTGGATGCCGTGCTCTTCGAGGACCATGCCGATGATTTTCGGCACCGTGAGGTTCTGGAAGATCCGTTGGTTGATGCGATGCGCCAGGTACGACAGTTGCGGGCGCAGGGTCACGGAGTAGCGCGTCAGGCGCTTGCCCGAGTCACCTTGCGCGGCGCGGTAGATCTGGCCGTGAATGCCGCTGCCGTCGGGCGACAGTTGCAGAAAGGCCGGTTTGTGCAGCAGGGTTTCGAGATCCAGCGACGGCTGCTCACTGACCAGCTCCACCTCGAAGACAAAAGGCTGGCTGACGGCTTCCCGACCGGTGAGGGTAAACACCTGGAAATCGGCGGAAAGATCTTCGATGGTCAGGGCAAAATGGGTTTCATTGGCCGGCGCGAACATCCCTTGTTCCTCGTGCTGTACAGCGGCGTTCGTCGACGACCGCAAAGCGGCTCAACGTACGCGAAATTCTGGAGGGGCGTAAACAACATCGACCAGCAGAGCTGGCCGATGCTTGTAACGATCAGCCGTAATTAAACGACTGGAGCACGCCAGTCATCGGAACCCGAAG
>NZ_NQYG01000129.1:0-1423 GCF_002878485.1 Pseudomonas sp. AD21 | reverse complement strand
CCATCCCTTTCAAGGTCTTCGGTAAAATCCCCTGAAATTTCATTCAGGGATCCCCAAACGATGTGGGCCGATGTTCTAGCGCGTTTCGAGAAAAAAGCACCTGCCAGTGTCATGGCTAAATTGGCGCTGGAGCAGGCTATTGCCCCTGAGTGGGTCGATCAGGTTTTCGAAGAGCATCGGCAACGGCAGTATTCTCGTGAGCTGCTGTTCTCGACCATCATCAAGCTGATGTCCCTTGTTTCATTGGGCCTGAAGCCATCCCTGCACGCCGCCGCGCGGCAACTGGAAGATCTTCCTGTCAGTTTGGCGGCTCTCTACGACAAGATCAGTCGTACCGAGCCGGCGCTGTTGCGCGCCCTGGTTACGGGCTGCGCTCAACGCCTGACTCCAACCATAAAAGAGCTGGGTTGCACGACGATGCTGCCGGGTTGGCAGGTTCGGGTAGTGGACGGTAATCACTTGGCATCCACTGAGAAACGTCTGGGAGCTTTACGTCACGAGCGCGGCGCCGCTCGTCCCGGTTTTTCGGTGGTGGCCTACGACCCCGACCTCGATCAGGTCATCGACCTTCAGGCGTGTGAAGATGCCTACGCAAGCGAGCGAGTGTGTGTGCTGCCTCTATTGGCCAATGCCGAGCCGGGCCAGGTGTGGCTGGCTGATCGACTCTATTGCACGCTCCCGGTCATGGAAGCTTGTGAGCAGGCCCAGACCTCCTTTGTCATTCGTCAGCAAGCCAAGCATCCACGCTTGATTCAAGAAGGTGAGTGGCAGGAGCCAGTGCCTGTGGAAACAGGCACTGTGCGTGAGCAGATCATCCAGGTCAGAGGCGGTTACCAATGTCGGCGTGTCGAACTGACGCTTCATTCGCCAACGGACTCGGGAGACAGCAGCTTGATGTTCTGGAGCAACCTGCCCCAAAGCGTCAGTGCACAGCAGATCGCAGAGCTCTATCGCCGCCGCTGGAGCATTGAAGGGATGTTCCAGCGACTGGAAGCGATTCTGGAAAGTGAAATCGAAACCCTTGGCAGCCCAAAGGCTGCCTTGCTCGGGTTCGCCACTGCGGTATTGGCCTACAACGTCCTGGCCGTCCTCAAACGAAGTGTCGAGCAAGCTCACCGGGAGACTCAGCCTGAAGGATGGGAAGCCTCCATCTATCACTTGGCGGTTCAGGTCAGGAGTGGTTATGAGGGAATGCAGATTGCGCTGCCCTCGGAATATCTTCCCGTTGTCCCTCTGGAGCAACTGGCCCAACGCTTGTTGGAGCTGGCCAGAAACATCCAGCCCAAACAAGTTGCGAAAAGCCCCCGTGGCCCCAAGGTGCCCAAACCCAAGACATGGGTAAAAGGCACAGCGGTGAATGCTCATGTTTCAACGGACAGGGTAATCAAGGGAGCCAAAACGAAAAGACCTTGAAAGGGATGGC